>NZ_JBEOPP010000016.1:0-80968 GCF_040310185.1 Shewanella sp. T24-MNA-CIBAN-0130
ATTTTTTGATTGCCAACATTCCGAAGAACAGAAGACAATTTCGAATAACTCAATACCTGTGAATGTCCACACAGATTTCTTGTTTAGATTGTTAAAGAACGTTGCTAACATGAACATCTTTCGATTTTTCATTCAGCGGCCGTTGACGCTAGGTCGTTGGCTTGGGGTGCGTATTTTACGCATTTCCCGTTGTTGCGTCAAGTGTTTTTTCAAACTTTCTTTTCGCTGTTGTAAGCTTCAATTTGAACCTTACAACCTGTCCGCGACGTTTGCCGTGTCAGTGGTTGCGCATTATAGGGAGCTTAAGATTTTGTGCAAGTATTAAAAGGCTAAATATTGCAAAAACATGACCAAGAGGTGCTTTTTCAATCGAAACGAACAAAAAAGGGACTACCCGTCCCTTTTTTGGCTATTTTACTGGGTTCTAATCCCCGAAAAATCGTGTTTCCTGTTTTATTTCTATTGGATTACCATCTATTTGCGCCGTAATTTTAATATAGATTTTAGTGATCCTTCTCTTCAGCTCAATGGGATCAACAGCAATACTAATTGGTAAGGTTATAACTTCACCAGATCCTATTGATACGTGCTGCGACCCAATCCATTTAGCGTTAGGCAAGCCTTCGACACTTAACTCATATTCTTGCGGTTGCTCTGTCTTATTGAGAATTTTAATCGTAAAGGTATTCTCTGTGTTGCCTCGGTTATTTTCTCGATAAAGTGAGTTTCTATCTCTAATGACATCCATGCGAACTGGAGCAATGGTTGCGCTGGCATAGATGAAGATTAATATCATCGAAGTGAGTACCACTCCGTAGCCAACCAACTTAGGTCGCAATACCTTTTCTTGCACACCATCAAGTTTATTTTCTGTTGTGTAACGAATGAGACCTTTATCGTATCCCATACGCTCCATGGTGTTATCACATGCATCAATACAGGCACCACAGTTAATGCATTCGTATTGCAGACCATTACGAATATCAATCCCTGTTGGGCACACTTGAACACATAAGTCACAATCAATGCAGTCGCCTAAACCCATTTCTTTTGGATCTTGTTTACGAGTACGTGGACCGCGAGTTTCTCCGCGCTTAGTGTCATAACCCACTATATAAGTGTTCTTGTCAAACATAGCGGCTTGGAAGCGGGCATACGGACACATGTGAATACACATGATCTCTCGCATCCATCCTGCATTACCGTAAGTCGCAATAGTAAAGAAGACCACCCAAAAATATATCCCACCACCGGCATTAAGCGTAAAGAAGTCTATATAGAGTTCGCGACTTGGAACAAAGTAGGATACAAATGTCGTGGCCGTTAATAGTGAGACCAATAGCCAGGAGGTATGTTTAGCGGTTTTACGCCATAGTTTATTAATACTCCATGGCATTTGATCAAGCTTGATTCGTTTATTACGCGCACCTTCAAACTTTTCTTCGAACCAAATAAAGATGAAAGTCCACACGGTCTGTGGACAGGTATAGCCACACCACACCCTGCCAAGGTAAGTGGTGACAAAAAATAATCCAAATGCGGCTATCATAAAGAGTGCAGCAAGCAAGGTAAGATCTTGTGGCCATATCGTTAAGCCAAAGACGTGAAATTTTTGCTCGGCAAGATGAAACCACACGGCTTGACGATCTCCCCAGGGTAACCAAGGAAGGAGTAAGAAGAATAATATGGCAATCCACCCCATATAACGTCGTAACGTTGTCCATAAGCCATCGACAGCTCTTACGTAAATACGGTTGCGCGGATTGAAACGGTCTGCTTTACTAGCATCAGGTTGATGAATTTTAATACGCTGCTGTTTAGAAAAGTCCTTGGAGTTAGATTCTGTCGTCATTTTACAGCCTTACTGCTTTAATATTGAACGGTAACTAGCTTATTATATAGGTAATAACACATAATTGGATAAAAAGATGAGAGGCTGGATAGGATTAGCAATAATCGCGGGGGTTATTTATTATTTCGCGACAGAAACAGACAAACTAGATAAGCCAATTAACGATATTAACACTATGTTTACTAAGGCAGATAAAAAGCTTGATTCGATGACTGGCACAAAAATAATTAAAATCGATAAACATCTACCACAACTTAAAACAGAAATTTATGAGCGATTATCAACAATTGAAATCCGTGAATTAGATGGTGTATTTACCAGTAACGAAGCGATAGCCGAGTTTAAAGATCAATACTGCCACAGTAGTGCTCGCCACCCGGTTTTTACTAAAGAAAATCTGCAATTTATTTGCGATAAAATCTGAGTAAGTTAACGGTTTTATCGACACGAATTGACCTAGATATCAAACAAGCCTAGCCTTTATGTAACATTTGCAATAGGGGCTAGGTTTTATATGACGCAACAATCACAAACTAATTCAGTATCTGACATTTTTGACCCTACTTTATGGGATGTTGTTAACGGATTCAATTTTGAAGACATCACATATCATCGCGCTAAATCCCAAGGTACAGTGCGTATCGCCATTAATCGCCCTGATTGTCTTAACTCATTCCGTCCCAAAACAGTAGATGAGCTTTATATAGCGTTAGACCACGCGAGGCAATGGTCTGATGTGGGCTGTGTACTCATAACAGGTAATGGGCCGTCTGCAAAAGGTCAGTATTCATTCTGTGCAGGTGGCGATCAACGTATTCGAGGGAAAGACGGCTATAAATATGAAGGAGCTGAAGAAGGTAAACCTGATGTCGCTCGTATGGGGCGCCTGCATATCTTAGAAGTGCAGCGTTTAATTCGTTTTATGCCAAAAGTGGTGATTGCCGTAGTGCCTGGCTGGGCTGTTGGCGGTGGACATAGTTTGCATGTGGTTTGTGATTTAACTTTAGCATCTAAAGAACATGCCATCTTTAAACAAACCGATCCTGATGTAGGTAGTTTTGACTCAGGATATGGTAGTGCTTATTTAGCCAAGATGATTGGCCAGAAACGTGCTCGTGAAATATTCTTCCTTGGGTTTAATTACTCTGCTGAAGAGGCGTTTAATATGGGCATGGTCAACCGTGCCATTCCACATGCAGAACTCGAAACTGAAGCCTTAGTTTGGGCTAAAGAAATTAACTCTAAATCCCCTACGGCAATGCGCATGCTGAAGTATGGCTTTAATATGGCTGATGATGGTTTAGTGGGCCAACAACTGTTTGCTGGTGAAGCAACACGCTTAGCCTATGCCAGCGAAGAAGCCCAAGAAGGCCGTGATGCCTTTTTAGAAAAGCGCGACCAAGACTTTTCACGTTTTCCTTGGCATTACTAACCTCAATAGATGAGGTTATGATCTGACTTAATGTTATTAGCTAGTATAAAGGCCCTTGTTAAGGGCCTTTATTTTTTTGGTATTAGAAAGTATAAACCTAATCGAAATTTTCATTTGCAACAATCGAATCACCCCTCTTTTATATGATAATGATAACTGTTATCATTTAAATAAATCAAACGGGGGATCCATCATGAAAAAGACCATCAGCTTTGCAATTTTACACTTCTGTGTTGCGTTTACGATTACTTACTTATTAACGGGTAGCATTATTATCGGTGGCACCATTGCCCTGCTTGAGCCTGCAGTCAACACGGTTGTGTTTTACTTTCATGAAAAGGTGTGGAAAAACATTGAGGCAAAGCAGGTGCAACAAGCTGAGATAGTGGCACAACACGCAAGTATTTAGGTAACCCGAATATGGTTAAGACTAACATTACGGCGAGAGGTTTAACGTACTCAAGTAAAAGTTGTCTCAGGTTAATGTCGCGATATCACGAGTATGTTGAAGACAAGCAAGAGCTTGCTTTTCTCACCAGCACTGACTTTCAAACACCCTCTATTAAAGTGCAACACTTCACGGCAATCTGCAGCGTGGTTTCAGTTGATGACACCCCAACAGCCACTCATGTTTCAACCGACCAAGTACTAGCCTAGACATAAATTAAAACTCATCTGTTTTATTAACGGAACTAGACCCAGTAAATAAATGGCGACCCAAATATAACAACGCTCAATCAACCTCAGCCACATTGCTCAACACCGTAACTTGAAAGCGAAACGGTCTGATGAATACATCGTTAAATGAGCAATCTAGCCACCTGAGTTAACGGCTTCATTAATGTATCCCACCTAGAAATAAATGATGTCGACGACGCCATTGCCAGCATTAACCAAACCGTTGCCTAACAGAATAATACCACCGAAAATCATTAGCCTCTGCTAACGAACTTCAAAGCACAATAGTAAATTTAGTGGATGTTATGTCGCAACTTGAGCTGCTAATGGAGCAAATGTAGAGCACTTTTAACGTGCCTCAGACTCAGCCCAACAAAGTACTAGAAGTATGCCCGACGGCTAAAAGGAAGTTGAACAGACTGCCGGCAGCATTTGCATATTGGCCAAGGACATTAAAACCACAGCCAGCATATTACTCACACGGAAAATTTCAGGTAAACAATTGGCTAACCCGGTAAAACGATTGCTCCACAAACCCGTTTGTTGTCATTGAATACCGCAACTCGATCAGGCGAAAGAAACCGTCAATCAACAATAAGCCATGCTAACGAGCACAAGCCTCACAACAATAAGCTCATATAGTTAAGCTTAGAATGCAAGATTTTAGACCGTTAGGCAAAACTGTTTCTGCTGGTAATTATCAAATTAGTGAAGCAGGTATAGAGCTAAGCTCTGTTGCAGACAAGCAAACCAATATCGCTGAGTATTTTTGAGGCTTTGTGAGCATTAATGAGTAACAGTTAACACAAATAAAGTCATTACCTGGGCGGTTTTTGTTTATACCAAATCCAAAATCCACTCAATGACACTAACAATAATGCTAGCGCAAACAAATCCCATAACCACACAGTTAACGCCCCAAATAAGCGACCACTATGCAGGTCTAGCATTACGCGTTGCCAATTTAAATGCGCACTACGGGCATGTTGAATAAACTCAGCATCAACTCGTGGATTAGGTATCAACCAAGTGATAGCCTTGATAGGCTCCATGAGTTGCCAATCGATTAACTGCTCATCGGCTTGATAAACACCAGCTTTAGTATTTAACCATACTCGACTGTTCACCACAGCAAGCGCTAATAAGTCAGTCGGTAAACCCATGCTGCTATTTTGCGTTTCTTGTAAATGGCCTGCTGTATCGAATAAATACAACTGTTGCTCATCTATTGCCACCAGCATATTGGCAGTATAACTGGCACTCATTAAGGTTTGTGAACCTTCAAAAATAACCTGTTTACCCTGCCACAATAAATTATCGGTAATATACAGCGCAGGTAAATTGGAGGTATCTAATGCAGAAAACTGAGCAACATGTGCAGGAGCAGGAATACCATAATAATCAAGTAACCACGACTGAGTAACTGGCGTTTGAGCTAAACCAATATCGTCACTGTGATTTATCGCCACACCGGTAAGCACTAACAGCAAGATGAACAGCGCACTTACCAATCCTAAACGGCGATGCCAAGGACGAAGAATGCGCATAAATTTAAGCCTAACACTGTTTTGTCGAGATGCTTTATTCACACTAACCTGCTTGAAATTATCCGGTTGAATTGAAACGTGGTTTATTGCACCACATGGGCATGAAGTAATAATGCAATGCGCGATAACTTAGTTAATGCTCTTACCGATAATGTTGCACCAGTAATCCCGTCTATATGTTTATCCAGCTGATGTTGGTCGTCTAACTTTGCCGACTTAAATTGGTCGGTAAAAAAATCATGACGAACTTCATCACCACGACTTTCGCGATAAACTAACACTTTAGTTCGCGCTATATGATGGTCTTTTATATGCACAGCAACCGTAATAGGCGACTCTTTACCAATCTCATCCATAATCCATACGGTTTCATCATTATGTTGCCAGTAACGCACACGCATTTTATTAAAACGATGAGCTAAAATAGCTTCTACCGCTTGTTTGAGATCATCATCTAACCACAAGACTTTGGCTTTACCACTACCGCCATTAAATGCTTGG
Source organism: Shewanella sp. T24-MNA-CIBAN-0130 (assembly GCF_040310185.1). Classification (NCBI taxonomy): domain Bacteria; kingdom Pseudomonadati; phylum Pseudomonadota; class Gammaproteobacteria; order Alteromonadales; family Shewanellaceae; genus Shewanella; species Shewanella sp. T24-MNA-CIBAN-0130. The sequence continues at coordinate 6,011 of NZ_JBEOPP010000016.1, forward strand.
TTAATAAAGGCTTCATTTGACTGATATTGTGAGGCTGCAATCGCATTAAATGCCGAAAAACAAATAACTAACCCCATCATAAATAAAATTAAATATGATCTTAACCTTGTCTGCATATCAGCCCTTAATCTATAATAAAAACACGGGTGCCGACAATATACACTGTTGGCACCCATTGACCGATAATCTGTTATATCGGTTTATCTTATCTCTGAATACTCAACGATTAAAACTGGTAACCAACACCTAGGTTGAAACCATCTGAATCAGCAGCGCCGCCAATTTTTTCGTAGTCAGCTTTAAACACCACGTTTTCGTGTAACCAGTAGTTCACACCCACGCTAGTTTGTTTTTTCTTGGTATCGGCGCTATCACCGGCATTGTTGTCCCACTCGTTGTAACGGGCAAACACACCAAACTGTTCATTGATTCGGTAAGCAGGCTCAATATAGAAACCATTTTGCTTGTCACGACCTAACGCTTCAGCTTCTTTACCATCAATATTCCACTGGGCGTATAGCGCTTTAACCGTGAAGTTTTCAATGCTGTAAATCGCATGCGCAGTAAGCAATGTTGCTGAGGCAGAATCAACATCAGCTGTACCTTGCGTTAAGTCAGACTGATATTGAACCGTCGCCGCTAGCTCTAAACCAGGAACCGCAGTGTATTTTACTCGGCCGGTATAGGCTAAATCTTCACCTTTCGCTTTAGATACTTTTTGACGACCATTACGGATTTTATAACCAGAGCTTTGGTCTAAATACAAACCAGACGTCACGGCGGTGTCAAAGGCTACACCAGGAGCGGCTTTAATATTAAGGTTTAAACCACCTTCCCACCATGTCGCAGGAATAATGTCTTTTTCTACCGGGTTACGCTCAACACCGTAGAATACTGTAGGTTCGTGAGTTTCATTGATAATACCGACAGGCATTAAGAATAGACCGGCTTTACCGGTAAACATTTCATTAAAGTCATGCTCAATATATGCTTGCTCTAACTCTACCTCACCATTTTGACTCTCACCGGCAATTGAATGTTCAACTTCTAGCTCAGAGAAAAAACGGGTTGTGCTATTAAACTCGTGACCTACAAACAATACAAAGCGGTGGAAATCGAATTCTTTCTTGTCGGTGCCAGTTTGGTTATTAGAAATATTGTTATAGTGTAATTCACCATAACCACCAATAGTGGTTGCCGACTTGCTTGATGCGGTCGCTTCTACTACATCAGCTGTGGTCTCTACACGCATTTCTGTTTGCTCAAGACGTTTTTCAAGATCTTGCAGCACTTTTTGCTGCTGCTCAATAATTTGGCGTAATTCGGTTGTTTCGTCAGAAGCGATAGCTTGATTGCTAGCAAAAAGCCCGATTAATGTTGCCGCAATTAACGTTTTTTTCATTTTCTCATCCTGATTTAGTCAATGTGAGTAACTATAATGTTATATAAAGCTCTGTAAGTTCCGTGGATTATACATAGCGGGTATACTAATGCAAACAATTATCATTAAGATTGTGATACGTATGTCACATATTTAACAGTGAATAGCGCTTTATTATCAGAGCTGATAATTGATATAAAAGGGGGTTATTAAGGTGAAAGTGAGCATGCTAATATTAACCAGTAACAGGTGAAAACCTGTTTTATTCGCCGCGATTAATAGCTGTGTAGGCCTTATATTTGTATTGAGTATTCTCCACATTGAGACCCAAAGCGCACAAAAAACACAATATAATGATGCCTTTGACTAAGGGCTTAACCTAATAGAGCCCAAACCAATTAAATATATTTGCCTTTCTAGCAAAGTGCTATAATCTAACTAACACCTCTTCGTTTTGTCATTTATTTGTCCTCGATATCTGGCTGAACACTCAATTTTTAAGACGGCCCAATGACTGCCCTTCGTTTAAGCTACCAAACTGTTGAGTTTGGTGAAATCGATGTTCACTTGTGTACCTTACGTAATAATCAAGAATTTGATGACCCTACCGGTATTGCTGAAAAACTCGGTATATCCTCGGCGAATTGGCCAATTTTTGGCATTGTTTGGCCATCAAGCTTAGTGCTGGCTAATTATATGTTGGATTACAAAACAGAAGGCAAAAGAATTCTAGAAATAGGCTGTGGAATGGCGCTCTCAAGCTTACTACTTAACGCAAAAAACGCCGATATTACTGCAACCGACTACCACCCAGAAGTTGAACAGTTCCTTAATAGAAATACCCAATTAAATAATGGTAAAAGCATTGCTTTTGAGCGCGTAGACTGGGCTAACGACACCAGTAAATTGGGGCTTTTTGACGTCATCATCGGCAGCGATTTGCTCTATGAAGATCAACATGTGCAGTTATTAGCTTATTTTATTAAAAACCATGCCAGCGCCAAATGTGACGTCATCATTGTCGACCCCGGTCGCGGTCGAAAAAATAAGCTCACTGTAAAATTAGCCGAATTCGGGTTTATCAGCAGCCATTTCAAACCGATACACACCGACTATCTAGCACTGCCATTTAAAGGCTATATTCTGGTTTTTTCTCGTAATAATGTTATCGCGTAACCACGACGTAAAAGCCTACATGTGATTATTGTCGATGTAAAAAAGAGCGCGTTCATCTTAAATTCAATACTCACTAACCGGAGCGAGGCATAACAAGCACACCTAAGTAACTATTTTTTAGCACTTTTGTAGCACGATCTGTATGGTATTACTTGCCATTGACTCGTTTGAACACGTCAATGAACCTTGTTATCAGCAAAAGCGTAAGGACACATTTAACATCATTTTTGGGCTAAAGCCTGTTATTCACAACTTGGTGAAGCCTTACACTTTACGCCGAGGTAGCTATCTGAGATTTATCATATTGTCTCAAGTGACCACGTTCACTACACTTGCTTCATTTTGATGCTTCACTCACATCTGCGCGACCATCACGGGTCAATTTGATGGAACAACAGCCACCAGCAACTGCTGCCACTATTTTACCCATCCACAAAATGCCGTTGATACCTTGTTACGGTAACGATAAACGCCCATTGAACGATCAAAATCTAAGTAACGAATACAACACTCAGCCAGCATTTTATTATTTGTCAGGTTTTTAGGCTCAAAAAAGGCTATGATCTCCCTTCGTCGCCCCCAGAGCCTTTTGACATTGATAATAGTGTGATGTCATCCATGCCTCTAATGAGTCGTTATAGAGGTTTTTACTCAGCCTTTATCAGGTGCGCCGTGAATCTTTTTACCCCTTTTATAATTTAAATTAGGCAGTACCATGGCTATCAGAATTAAACTTAAACCTGGCCGCGAACGTTCATTAGAGCGACGCCACCCGTGGATATTTTCCAACGGTATTCACAACATCAATGGTGGAAAACCTGCAGCAGGTGACACGGTTGAAGTCGTGGCGCACGACGGGCATTGGCTCGGACGCGGAGCCTGGTCGCCAGAATCTCAAATCCAAGTGCGGATATGGACCTTCAACAAAGAAGAAATCATCGATGCCGATTTCTTCGCCAGACGCATAAAAAGAGCACAAGCAGGCCGAGATGATCTGATCCGCGAACAAGGCCTAACAGGCTATCGCTTAATCGCCGCAGAATCGGACGGTTTGCCCGGTATCACCGTAGATCGTTATGCCAATGTATTGGTGTGCCAACTGTTAAATACCGGTGCCGAAAAATGGCGTGACACTATAGTAGAGCAACTGGTTATTCAATATCCAGATTGCACTGTCTATGAGCGTTCAGATGTCGACTCGAGAAAGAAAGAAGGCCTCATTCCGGTGGTAGGGTTACTACACGGTGAATTACCCCCCATGCCTGTCATCATCGAAGAAAATGGTATCAAGATTGCCGTCGATGTGGTTAAAGGCCACAAAACAGGCTTCTATTTGGATCAACGTGACAACCGCGCCATCGCCGCCCGTTTCGTTAAAGGTAAGTCTGTACTTAACTGCTTCTGTTACACCGGCACTTTTGGCTTGTATGCCGCTAAAGCTGGTGCGGCGAGTATTGAAAACGTCGATGTCTCTACCCTAGCACTGCAAACCGCCCGCGATAATATGGCGATTAATAACCTTAATGATGACCATGTAAACTACCTCGAAGCCGACGTATTTAAGTTACTGCGACTGTATCGAGATGAAGGTAAAACCTTCGATGTTATCGTATTAGATCCGCCTAAGTTTGCCGACAATAAGTCACAACTCGATGGCGCGTGTCGCGGTTATAAAGACATCAATATGATTGCCATGCAATTACTTAATCCTGGTGGAATACTACTGACCTTCTCTTGTTCGGGCTTAATGCAGTCAGACTTGTTCCAAAAAGTCGTTGCCGATGCTGCATTAGATGCAAAACGTGAAGTACAGTTTATTGAGCGCATGCATCAAGCCAGCGATCATCCTATTAGTAGCGCATTCCCAGAAGGCTATTACCTTAAAGGGCTTGTTGCCAGAGTTTGGTAAATCAAGTGCCTGGTAAATCAATAAGCTATAGATAGCAAAAAGGGAACAAGATTTGTTCCCTTTTTGTTGGACTGCTTAGCGATGGTGTGATGTAGAAAGTGCCAAAAGCGAAAATTAACTCTTGGCACCATAGTCTCTTGCTCAGTTTTATGCGGGTACACCTGATTTAGGATTAATACCGTAATCATTTGCATCATGGCTATCTTGAGCTAGAAAAACAATTAGCACAATTAAACCAATAATTGGAATTAATAGTATTAATTGCCACCACCCAGAACGACCAGTATCATGCAGCCTTCTTGCTGCAATGCTGAGACTTGGGACTAGCAGTGCAAGACTCACTATCGCTGAAATGGTATCCAAACCAATTACAGCAAAAACAATATTGATAATTATATAAACAAGTATAAACATCCAATATTCTTTTCTTCGTGCTCGACCAGTGAAATCAGCATATTTTTTTAACGCGCCTATAAAATAATCCATTAGGGACTCTCCTTGTTGTTGATAAAGCTTTAAAGCGTATTAGCGAAAATGCCGATAAACATCCTGAGATCCCCTTCAACAACCATCATTAACATAGCTTTATTTATTAATAATTTTAATAACCTACCAGCATATTTAAGTTAAATCAATCACCCTTTTGTGAGAATGTTCTTTATAGAAATAGGTACATTACGCCCCATAAATACGACTGCCGAAGAAGCCGCCTTTTATTCGTGTCACATGCTATGACAATAACGGTAATGGGATAATGTAAATTAACGGCACTATAAACTCGCGCAGAGTGGCAAAGGGATGACTTTTCATGATGAAGTGTTACTCAAACTGGGCAGCAACATAACGTGAAAAAAAATGAATAAGCGGTTTACTTAAGAGCACCCAGCAATATTTGCACCATTAATTGGGCATAAAAAAGCGGCTTATCTGGCAAGAATAAGCCGCAAACCTTTTACAGATTAATATTACATTGCAGTGAAGTCGTCTAATAAAATAACCCCAAATGGCGCTCCGCCACCGACATTATCAACAGCTGCCACACCATATATACCCGAGGCTCCTAATGTGACTTCTAAAGGCCCAATTGCGACATCTTTAGTATTAGCCACAGTGACACTAATAGTATAAGTTCCTGGGGGGACGCTAAGGCTGCCAGAAGAAACCTTAAATGGCACGTCTTCTAATACCGGTGTTGCATCAGAGATATCAGCAGATGAAGTAAGGTAAACGTCTACTTCTGGTGCAGAATAGGCAGCATGTGTCACAGTAAGCTTTGCCTCTGTCGCTACGCGACGAGTTTGTTCAACTAACACTAATGGCTCAATCATATTGCTTGTTAGTGATCCCACAGCCAAGGCGCTATAACTCATACCAAGACCTAAGTCGACTGCAGCATTATCTATAACCACAACATCATTATCTGCATCCGCAGCAACGGTTACGGTGTGAGCACCTTGAGCAAGGTTGACATAACCCGTCACATCACCAAAAGACAGCATATCTACAGCTGGTGTAGTGGCGCCGTCAACAAACACATCAACAGCTGGCGCATCAGCAACGGCATGTACCACCCGTAAATCAGCGCCACTGTTTACGTCATTTAACACTAGCTGTGCTCCGGGTAGCGACACTTGCAATGCCACAGGTGAATCTCCAGACCATGTATTAGGAATGGCACTGATAAAGTAATCTTGCATATCGCCTAACGCAACAGAACCTGAGTCATACACAACCTCTTTCATTCCAGATGCAGTAATACGAATTTGATAATCGCTAGCGGGCACTTCAATCTGCGAGCTTACATCTAAATAGCTTGCCGATAACGTGGGAGCTGTAGCGCTTATATCTGCATCAGGAGCCGTAACATAAATATCAACAGTACCCACTAAAGGCGCGCCATGCAGCACTTGTACTCTGGCATAACCCGCAGCAATGTCCATGGTTGGGTTTTCAATTAATTTTAGACTCAAGGTGTTATCTGCAACAGAACCTAACGCAATGGCGGTATATTCCATGTCATCTTGTGCATCAAGTAATGCTTCTAACACAGTTAGCGTGGTGCCATCTGCCAACACAGCATCAACGTTAATGTCGTAGCTTGTTGCTGACACTTCGATTAAATCACTGGCCATCGCATAATCAACATTCGACAGCAATGCATTGCCATTAGCCACAACATTCACCAATGGAGCATCGCTGCCAGCATGAATAACGCGTATATATGACATTTCAGGCTCTACAAGCTCTACAACTGTTGCATCATCGTCGTCTGAGCAAGCTGTTAGACCAATTAAAGAAACACATAGTGCAAAAGGGTATATCCGTTTCATCTTAGAAATCCTCATTAGTAATATGACCGATTTCTATACGTGACAATCTTTTTTATAGTTCAAAAAAAACACAACAAAAATACAACACTTCCTGTTGGCTTTATATAAAAAAACTATAAGCATCTGATAAAAATGGAATAGTAATAAAAAAATAATTTAGTAGAGGGTACTTTATAGGATACGAAACCAGCAGAAAATAACCGAAAGGATAATGAGATTAATATATCTATCTTTGGCTTATTGTCAGATGCGTTAGTACGGGAATGATTAAGCTCCGGCAATGTATCATCGCACAACGAAACTCACCGATGATTAATATCACAAAAATTACAATCCTGTTTTACTTAAAAAAGGCCTAAAACCCCAGCCTTTTGAACGGGTGCATCAGCAAACCAACAATTATCCTATTAATAGCCCATTGCCAAAAGGTGATGTATTTAAAGATCTTGTGGGCAAAATTGAGTAGCGAAAAAGGGTTCTTGTTGAACACCCGGTGATATTTTAGCGTCGTACTGTAAGTAAATTGAAACCAAACTGATCTAGTTGTTTATACCATACGTAACAAATGTTGCACAAAAAACAGCCTCCCCCTCAAAGTGGTATAAATTCGAAAGGAATATAAAAATGTTAAAGAAATTTATTACAACACTCGCCCTTATTGTTGCCAGTTTATCATTCACCTCTGTTGCTTATGCCGAACATCATGGTATGAAAAAAGACATTGTCGATGTAGCAGCTGAAAATGGATCTTTCAATACGCTTGTTGCTGCAATCAAAGCAGCAGGACTTGTTGATACACTAAAAGGTGAAGGTCCATTTACGGTATTCGCACCGACAGATGAAGCTTTTGCTAAGTTAGCAGATGGGACCGTCGAGTCGCTACTGAAACCAGAAAACAAAGATAAACTTGCGACAATTTTAACATATCATGTTGTTGCAGGAAAAGTGATGGCTGCTGATGTCGTTAAACTAGACAGCGCATCAACAGTTCAGGGACAAATGGTTACCATTAAAGCAAAATACGGCAATGTAATGGTAAATAACGCAAAAGTTATCATGACAGACGTAAAGGCGAGCAACGGTGTGATCCACGTGATTGATACTGTACTACTGCCTAAGTAATTGATGTACCGACGGGGGTATTGGTTACCATCGGTGCCCCCTGACCTTCAACAGCATAATATTTTTTATAATACAGAGCCTAGGTAATCGATAGCCAATCTTTAGATAACATGTCGAGCATCGAAACAGTCGTCTGTTTTTTATATTGCCTTATTCAATATTTTCCAACTTATGACCATTGTTTAGATAAACCTCAAAGTATTGAATGAGCTTAATGATTTCTTTTCTAGTTAAACAACCTAGCGTGTTTCAACATGATTGCGATAGCTTTTATGGCCAGCTAAGTGCTCACATTGCGATCGACTTATTTGAAACTAAAAACGTAAACAACCAAAAACACCATTGATTTATTCGACCCCTGCACCCAACAAAAACAGCTTCCTAAGAAGCTGTTTTTCATTGCTATATGCGATTTAAATCAATTTAGAGGTTTATTCTACCGTGACTGATTTGGCTAAATTACGCGGCTGATCTACGTCAGTCCCTTTAATTAATGCCACATGGTATGACAATAACTGTAATGGGATGGTGTAGATTAACGGTGCCATAAATACATCGCAGTGTGGAACAGGGATGACTTTCATGGTGTCGTCTGACTCAAATTCTGCATCGACATCAGCAAACACATACATCAATCCACCACGGGCACGCACTTCTTCAACGTTTGATTTAAGCTTTTCGAGTAATTCATTGTTTGGCGCCACCACAATCACGGGCATATCGGCATCAATCAAGGCTAATGGGCCATGCTTTAGCTCGCCAGAAGCATAGGCTTCTGCGTGAATATACGAAATTTCTTTTAGCTTTAATGCACCTTCCATCGCAATGGGGTATTGATCGCCTCGGCCTAAGAATAAGGCATTCTGTTTATCGGCAAAGTCTTCAGCTAATTCTGCAATAGCATCATTTAAGCCAAGCGCTTGCTCCACTTTAGCAGGCATAGATAACAGGCTTTGCGTAATAGCCGCTTCCATGTCGCTAGACATACCATTATGACGACCAATCGCCGTGGTTAACATTAACAAACCGGCAAGTTGCACGGTAAAGGCTTTCGTTGATGCAACGCCAATTTCAGCGCCCGCTTTCATCATGTAAGCCATATCAGATTCACGTACTAATGATGAACCCGCTGAGTTACAAATGGTTAATGTGGCTTTATAGCCCATTTCTTTTGCCAGGCGCATTGCCGCTAACGTATCTGCGGTTTCACCAGATTGTGAGATAGTCACTAACAAGCTATTTGGGAATAAGTGCGACTTGCGGTAACGAAATTCTGAGGCGATTTCGACGTTACACGATACTCCGGCCCAGTCTTCTAACCAGTAACGCGCTGCCATACCCGCATGATAACTGGTACCACAGGCAATAATTTGTACGTGCTTAATGTCTTTTAAAAATTCAGCTGCATTTTCGCCAAAAGCTGAATCTAATACCTTACCGCCGGCAATACGACCTTCTAAGGTGTGCGCAATGGCTGTAGGTTGCTCATAAATTTCTTTGAGCATGTAGTGACGATATTCACCTTTGTCACCCGCGTCATGGGTCACTTCAGATTCTTTCACTTCACGCTTAACGGCGTTGCCATTAACATCAAAAATATTCACTTCACGACGCGTTATTTCTGCTACGTCGCCTTCTTCTAAAAAGGCGAACGAGCGAGTGACGGGTAACAGTGCCAGTTGGTCTGAGGCGACAAAGTTTTCACCTAGGCCGTAACCTATCACTAACGGGCTACCGCTTCGAGCCACAACCATGCGATCACTGTCGCGGCGGTCGATAACAACAGTGCCATAGGCGCCTTCAAGTTGCTTAACGGTCGCTTGTACCGCTGCTAATAAATTAGTCGCTGTTTTTAATTCGTGGTGAACAAGATGACAAATCACTTCGGTGTCGGTGTCTGATGAAAATACGTAACCCAAACCTTTTAACATTTCGCGCAGTTTGTTGTGGTTTTCAATAATACCGTTATGTACAACAGCAACATCGCCTTCAGATAAATGTGGGTGTGCATTTCGCTCACTTGGTTCACCGTGGGTTGCCCAGCGAGTGTGGGCAATACCGGTGCCACCCGTTAATGGTGCGGCATCAAGTGCTGATGATAACTCCTGCACTTTACCCACGCGGCGAGTACGGCTTAATTCACCTTGATGAATCACAGCAACGCCCGCTGAGTCATAGCCACGGTATTCAAGACGGCGTAAACCTTCAACTAATATTTCAGCAACATCCCTTTGGGCCACGGCGCCTACGATTCCACACATGATATTTTCCTTTATTATTTCAATTTAATTTAATTAGCGAACGGCGCGAGTATCACCCTAACGCCATGGGCTGAAATGGTATCGACTGCATCTTGGGTGATGTTGTCATCGGTCACTAACACATTAATCACATCCCAAGGCAGCTCTAGATTGGGGATACGCCGACCAATTTTGGTCGATTCCAAAAGTACCACCACTTCACGCGACATTTCTGCCATCACTTTACTTAAGCCTGTTAACTCGTTAAACGTGGTGGTACCGCGATTAAGATCGATGCCGTCGGCACCGATAAACAGTTGGTCAAAGTTATATGATCGCAGCACTTGCTCTGCCACTTGGCCTTGAAAAGACTCAGAATGGGGATCCCACGTACCGCCGGTCATCAATAATGTCGGTTCATTTTCAAGTTCATGAACGGCATTGGCTAACTGTAATGAATTAGTCATCACCACTAAGCCACGTTTGTCATTGAGTTGCTGGACAATACCTGATGTGGTACTGCCGCTATCGATGATTATCCGGTTATGGTCGCGGATCAGCAGTGCGGCTTTGGCGGCTATCGCTTGTTTATTAAGAGACAGTTTTTCGCTGGCTATTTGGGTCATTTCTTGTGGCACTGACACCGCGCCGCCATAACGTCGTAATAATAGTCCATGGGTTTCAAGCATGGCCAAATCTTTACGAATAGTCACTTCTGAAGTGGCAAATAGATTCGCCAGCTCATCGACACTGACTTCGCCTTGCTCATTAACCAATTTAATGATCGAATGGCGACGTTGTTGGGTGTTACGTTTCGTCATTAAAATTAACTATCTTTCACATAAGTTTCGAAGCGAAAGGTATTTTAACAGCAAATGAAACTTTTTCTAGATCATATAGCCTAAATTTGAAATAAAAGTACAAAAAAGCCTCTTGAGTAAGTAGAGGCTTTTGATGATTAAGAAATGAAACTACTTTGAGTGGATAAAATCTTATTTCTGATTAGAACTTAGTTTCGACGGCAACACTGAAATTACGGTCTTGGCCGATTGTGACCATATTATACTGACCACCTTCAATATAATCGGTATCGAATAGATTTCTGACATTGGCACGAACACTGACGTCTTTGCCCATAATATCCATAGTATAAGCGGCACCAATATCAAAGCGGACATAACCGTCTTTGCTAATGCTGTTATCGGTATTAGCAAAACGCTCACCAACGTAGATAGCACCAAAATTAATTGCCAAACCTTCGGTCATTTCATAGCGAGTCCAGATGTTGGCTGACAATTCTGGAGCATCAACGGGTGTTTTACCTTCTCGCTCATCGCCAGTTTGATATTTGGCATTTAAGTACATCATTGAAGAGGTCATAAACCAGTTATCACTTAATTGACCTTGAGCGCCGACTTCAAATCCACGATGTTGCTGCTCACCGCCTTGGGTGGTGATATCAGTAAAGGAAGCTATTGGAGTCGGTAATGTCTCAGAGACAGTTATATTTTCAAGGGTGATATCAAATACCGCCGCCGTGAGTAACAAACTATCGTTAAACAGCTCCCATTTGGTGCCGACTTCATACTGAACACCATATTCAGGCTTTAAATCTAGCTTATCGTTTACATCAAACTGATTACTAACGGCACCTTGTGGGGTAAAGCTCTTTGAATAGTTAACGTAAATGTTGCCATTTTCCATCGGCGAGTAAATAATCCCAAATTTAGGTGATACCGCATAACTGTTCTGACCTAAGCCATCTTTCTTCTGTTCATCGTAACGCACTCCAGCGAGCAACTTCCATTGCTCACTTAATGTCATTAAATCCTGTAAATAGAAGCCGTAGTATTGGTATTCACTCGCAGTGCTTTTTGTACCAAGATGATAATCAATATCTGGCTGTATAAGGGGTTGTCCAGGCATAACCGTTTGAGGGGTACCCCGTACGATTTGTCTCTGATAGAAATAATCTAAATAGTTAGCGCCGATCAACAATTGATGTTGTATTGCCGCGAAATTAAACTCGCCAGTGAAATCGATATAAGCCGTTTTATGTTGCCAGTCGTCATAGCGATCAAATGGTTTAATGTTGTAACCATTAGTAAAAGGGTCGGTTGTACGTTGCGGCGCAGAGTCGAAACGTTGACGATTAAATTGTTGATCGTTATATCCCCCTTTAACTTTCCACTTATCACTAATATACCAAGTCAGATCAGCACCTAGGTTAGAAATGGTATTATCGGTAAAAGCCCAAGGTGCATCCCAAACGGTTTTATTACTCCCAATAACATTACCTTGGGCATCTAACCAACCACCGGCATCAATACCGGCTTTATCTTGAGTGTGATCGTATTTAACCGATAACAATACATCATCAGTTAAATCAAATTCCATATTAAGATAACCTAACCAACGATCGCGCTGTTGATTTTCTTCGGTAGTGGAATATTCACGCCAGTATTGGGTGTCTTGCTTAACTAACACACCACGATAACGAATGCTTTGAGCGTCATTTAAACTCCCTCCAGCATCTATCTTCGCACGAGTAGAGCCGTAACCATCCGTGTCTAAACCGATATTAAGCATAGAGTCATAGGTCGGTTTTTTAGTCACCATATTGACTAAACCGCCAGGGCCAGATTGGCCATACAGCATACTAGAAGGGCCTTTCAATACTTCAACTTGTTGCAGCGTTTCAATAGGTTGTATGTAGTGAGACCATTGCTGGTGGCCATTAATAAGATAACCATTGCCCGAACTTAACTCAAAACCTCGAATACTGAACACTTGGCGGTTCCAGCGTGTCGTCCCGGCTGTTACGCTCGAGTCGTTCACTAACACTTCGGCAAGGTTAGTGGCCAGTTGTTCGTCGGTAACAAAATAGGGGATCACATTGACTGATTGCGGAGTATCCATGAGGTCGATATCACCACGCATAGCGCCAGATGCTGTACCGACTTTATAATCGTTAAAAGAACGACCGGTAACATTAATGCGCTCTATGCTTGCATCACTCGAGACCTCTGCCATCACAGGCATAGTCATTAATACCGAACCGACGGCCAAACCTATGACTGAATATTTATACACCATTGCCAACACCTCAATTAAACCTTTAACTTTAGAATTAACGGTAATATAAATGAGAAGCGTTTGTATTTAAGGTTCTTTACACAAACTTACAATCTGTTGCGATATAGATCAAAACTATTTAAAACCAATAGATTGAAAACCACATCTAGGTTAACTCAAGCTTAATTTATTTTTAATCAGTGATTTTCTATACAGAATAAATAAACAACAAAAATGTTAAAACAAAAAAACGGCATATAGCCGTTTTTTTGTATTCGTTTAAAACTTACTTTTTAATTTTTAACGGACGTTGCCAACCCGTAATATGGCGCTGCTTAACGCGGGTAATGACCAATTCATCTTCGCTGACATCTTTAGTAATAGTAGAACCAGCACCAAGGGTGGCATTTTTACCAATAGTAACGGGGGCAATTAATTGGGTATCACTACCGACAAATACGCCATCTTCAATGGTGGTAATAAACTTATTGGCACCATCGTAATTACAGGTGATGGTACCGGCGCCAATGTTCACCCCAGCGCCGATTTGGGCATCACCTAAATAGGCTAAGTGGCCTGCTTTAGAGCCCTTACCTAACACGCTTTTTTTAATTTCAACGAAGTTACCAATGTGGGCATCTTCTTTAAGCTCTGCCCCAGGGCGTAAACGGGCAAAAGGTCCTGCACTCGCAGCGGGTCCAAGCTTGGCGCCTTCTACAATAGTATAGGGTTTAATTTCAGCATTATCGGCAATCTGGCAATCTATAAGAATCGCTCCTGCGCCAATAGTGACGTTATTACCCAAGGTGACTTTACCTTGGAATATCACATTGATATCAATCATCACGTCCATACCTACGCTTACATCACCGCGAATATCGATGCGAGCAGGATCGCGCAAGTTAGCCCCTTCGAGCATCAGTTTTTCAGCAGCACGCGCTTGATAAGCTCGTTCTAATTGCGCTAGTTGTACGCGATTATTAGCGCCTTCAACTTCGATAGACGATTGCGGCTGTGAGGTAGTAATTTCAACGCCATCAGCTTTAGCCATGCCAATAATGTCGGTTAAGTAGTATTCGCCTTGAGCATTGTTATTCGATAAACGCTTTAACCACGCTTTTAGCTGCTTACCGGGTACCGCCATGATGCCGGTGTTCACTTCGTTAATTTTTAGCTGTTCAGCGTTGGCATCTTTTTGTTCAATAATGCCGACTACGCTGCCATGCTCACGCACAATACGACCATAACCGCTAGGGTTAGGTAAATTAACCGTCAAAATAGCTAGGCCATTTACAGGGCGAGCAGCCAATAATGCTTCTAGGGTTGATTGCTGAATAAGCGGCACATCGCCATATAGGATCAAAACGGTATCGTGGTCATTAATGTTTGGGGTTGCTTGCGCGACCGCATGGCCGGTCCCCAGTTGTTCTGCTTGTAATACCCAGTTTAATGCTTGCTCACCTAATGCTATTTGTAACTTATCTGCGCCATAGCCATACACTAATTGAATTGCAGATGAGCCTAATGAATTAGCCGTATCTATCACGTGTTGCACCATACTTTTATGGGCAATAGGATGCAGCACTTTAGGCAGATCTGAGCGCATCCGAGTTCCTTTTCCTGCAGCTAAGATCACAACATTTAACGACATTAAGCATTCCTTTATTGAACCGATAGAGATTGGCTGACATTTTAACGGAATATCGCCAAAAGTAAAAATAGAGCGAGGGAATTTAACCCATAAAAAAGGCGACTCATAAGAGTCGCCTTTTAAGCGTCAAATAATCAGATTATCTGGTGATATTTTTCTTGATGGTTTCAACAACACGTAATTGAGCCAAAGATTTGGCCAATTCGATTACAGCAGCTTCGTAATTGAAGTCAGATCCAGCATTAGCAATTGCTTGCTCAGCATGTTCTTTAGCTTCTAAAGCCGCTTTCTCATCAATATCATCGGCACGTAATGCTACATCAGCAAGTACTGAAATTGCAGTAGGTTGTACTTCCAGTAAACCACCTGAAAGATACAACACTTCTACACTGCCATCTTGCATGATAAAGCGCGCCATACCAGGCTTAATTTTTGTTAGTAACGCAACATGGTTAGGCATAATACCTAACTCACCTTCAGCACCATTAACTTCAAAGAAGCTAACTTGGCCATGGAAGATGCTGCTTTCTGCACTAACAATATCAAGTTGGACTGTTTTGGCTGCCATCAAGTTCTCCTTAAAGAACTAAGCTTTACGGCCTAGTTATTTTTTTTTGTTCGCTTTTTCGACAGCTTCATCGATTGAGCCAACCATGTAGAACGCTTGCTCTGGAATGTGATCGAACTCGCCATCCAAGATACCCTTAAAGCCACGAATGGTGTCTTTTAGAGAAACGTACGTACCAGGAGAACCGGTGAAGACTTCTGCTACGAAGAAAGGTTGAGACAAGAAACGCTCAATCTTACGTGCTCGGAATACCATGGTTTTGTCATCATCTGACAATTCATCCATACCCAAGATAGCAATAATGTCTTTCAGCTCTTTATAACGCTGTAATACAGTTTGTACACCGTTTGCAACATCATAATGCTCTTGGCCAACAACCTGAGGATCTAACTGACGTGAAGTCGAATCCAATGGGTCAACCGCAGGGTAAATACCCAAAGAAGCAATTTGACGAGACAATACAACAGTCGCATCTAAGTGAGCGAAAGTTGTTGCTGGTGACGGATCAGTTAAGTCATCCGCAGGTACATATACTGCTTGTACAGAAGTAATCGAACCCGTCTTAGTTGAAGCGATGCGTTCTTGAAGAACACCCATCTCTTCAGCTAGTGTTGGCTGATAACCTACTGCAGAAGGCATACGACCTAATAGTGCAGATACTTCAGTACCGGCTAGGGTGTAACGATAAATATTGTCAACGAACAACAATACGTCACGACCTTCGTCACGGAACTTTTCAGCGATACTCAGGCCGGTTAACGCTACGCGTAAACGGTTTCCTGGAGGCTCGTTCATCTGACCATAAACCATGGCAACTTTGTCTAATACGCCTGAATCTTCCATCTCGTAGTAGAAGTCGTTACCCTCACGGGTACGCTCACCAACACCAGCGAAAACAGAAAGACCAGAGTGAGCTTTAGCGATGTTGTTAATCAGTTCCATCATGTTAACTGTTTTACCAACACCAGCACCACCGAACAGACCTACTTTACCGCCTTTAGCGAAAGGACAAACAAGGTCGATAACCTTGATACCCGTCTCTAATAGTTCAGTTGAAGTTGACTGATCTTCGTATGAAGGCGCAGCACGGTGAATAACATAACGTTCTTCTTCACCGATAGGACCCGCTTCATCGATAGGCTCGCCCAATACATTCATAATACGGCCAAGGGTCTTAAGCCCAACCGGAACATTAATTGGTGAACCTGAGTTTACTACCTCTAGACCACGACGCAGACCATCAGAAGAACCCATAGCGATGGTACGAACAACGCCACCACCTAGCTGCTGCTGAACTTCCAGCACCAAACCATTACATGGGCCTTCGCCAGTGATCTTCAGAGCGTCATATACTCGAGGTACAGAATCTTGTGGAAATTCTACGTCCACAACCGCGCCAATTACTTGGACAACAGTACCTGTGCTCATGATTAATCCTCTAAACTTGATTTCGTTACCTAAACCTAAACCGCTGCAGCGCCTGAGACAATTTCCGACAGTTCTTGCGTAATAGCAGCCTGACGGGCCTTGTTATAGACGAGTTGCAAATCATCGATCATTTCGCCAGCGTTATCTGTTGCCGCCTTCATTGCTACCATACGGGCAGCCTGTTCAGAGGCAATATTCTCAACAACACCTTGATACACTTGAGACTCTACATAACGAGTTAACAATACATCCAAAACTTCTTTTGGATCTGGCTCGTAAATATAATCCCAAGGATAATTAGCTACTTCTTCATCTGACTTAGGTAAAGGTAGCAGCTGTTCGATCACTGGTGTCTGGCTCATTGTATTAACAAACTTGTTAAACACAATGTACAGACGATCCAATTTACCTTCGTTGTAAGCTTTTAACATGACACGTACTGTGCCAATCAAATCAACAAGTTTGGGCGCATCGCCTAAACCTGATGCATGGGCGGATATTTCACCACCGAAGCTTTTAAAAAACTGAACAGAACGGGCACCAATTGGGCAAAACTCAAAATCTGCGCCCTGTTCCTTCCATTTTTTAACGTCTGACACAACCTGTTTAAATAAGTTGACGTTCAAACCACCACAAAGGCCACGGTCGGTCGCTACAACAATGTAACCAACCCGCTTGGCCTCTCTCACCTCTAAATAGGGGTGTTTATACTCGAGAGTACCTCGCGCTACGTGACCGATCACCTTACGCATATTTTCTGCATATGGACGGCTTGCTCTCATGCGTTCCTGCGCTTTGCGCATTTTGCTGGCAGCTACCATTTCCATAGCGGAAGTGATCTTCTGAGTATTTTTAATACTCGCGATCTTGGTTTTAATCTCTTTAGCGTTGGCCATCTCTACTCTCCAATCTGGGACCTGAGGTGCCTAATGACACCCCTTGTTCATTATTACCAGGTTTGGGTTTCAATGAACTTGTCTAAGCCTGCCTTTAACTCACCTTCGATATCAGCGTTATAATCGCCAGTAGCATTGATGGTATTAAATAGGTCAGCATGTTGACTGTTCATGTATGAAAGCAGAGCGGCCTCGAAGCGACCAATTTCATTTAAAGCAACACCTTTAAGGTAGCCTTTTTCAGCTGCGAAAATAGACACAGACTGTGCTGCAACGCTCATAGGAGCATATTGCTTTTGCTTCATTAATTCGGTTACACGCTCACCATGCTCAAGTTGAGCACGTGTTGCATCATCTAAATCAGATGCAAACTGTGAGAACGCAGCAAGCTCTCGATACTGTGCAAGAGCAGTACGAATACCACCTGACAGTTTCTTGATGATTTTAGTCTGCGCAGCACCACCAACACGAGAAACTGAAATACCTGGGTTAACAGCTGGACGTAAGCCCGAGTTAAACAAATCAGTTTCAAGGAAGATCTGACCATCTGTAATAGAAATTACGTTAGTCGGTACGAACGCTGATACATCACCAGCTTGGGTTTCAATAATAGGCAAAGCGGTTAACGAACCCGTTTGACCTGTTACTGCACCTTTAGTGAACTTTTCTACATAATTTACGTTTACGCGTGAAGCACGCTCTAGTAAACGAGAGTGTAGATAAAATACGTCACCTGGGTAGGCTTCACGTCCTGGTGGACGCTTCAATAGCAATGAAATTTGACGGTAAGCAACTGCTTGCTTAGACAAATCATCATATACGATTAAAGAATCTTCACCGCGGTCACGGAAGTATTCACCCATAGAACAACCAGAATATGGCGCTAAAAATTGCAGTGCTGCAGTTTCAGAAGCAGATGCAACAACTACGATAGTGTTAGCTAATGCGCCATGTTCTTCAAGCTTTCGCACTACGTTAGCAATGGTAGAAGCTTTCTGACCAATGGCAACATAGACACACTTAATGCCTGAATCTTTCTGGTTGATAATTGCATCGATTGCCATCGCTGTTTTACCAGTCTGACGGTCACCAATGATCAATTCACGTTGACCACGACCAATAGGAATCATGGCATCAACGGCTTTATAACCAGTTTGAATTGGTTGTGATACAGACTTACGTTCAATAACACCAGGGGCAATCACTTCAACAGGAGAGAAACCATCGTTTTCGATAGGTCCTTTACCGTCAATAGGCTCACCTAGAGTGTTAACAACGCGGCCAAGTAGACCACGACCCACTGGTACTTCAAGAATACGACCAGTGGTTCTAACTTTATCGCCTTCTGCTAAATTAGCATAAGGCCCCATCACTACGGCGCCGACAGAATCACGTTCTAAGTTCAACGCGATTGCAAAACAGCCACCAGGCAGTTCGATCATTTCACCCTGCATTACATCGGCAAGGCCGTTAATGCGAATGATGCCGTCACTTACTGCAACGATTGTACCTTCGTTGCGAGCTTCACTAACGACGTCGAACTGCTCGATCCGCTGCTTAATCAGATCGCTGATTTCAGTGGAATTCAGTTGCATGCTCAAACTCCCAATTACGACTGCAGCTTATCAGACAATCGCGATAATTTACCGCTTACCGAGCCATCAATGACTAGGTCGCCTGATTTAATAATAACACCGCCAATAAGCGATGCGTCGATGCTGCAATTCAGCTTAACTTTGCGTGCGAGACGTTTCTCTAGAGAAACACTAATTTGTTGCTGTTGCTCAGAGCTTAGCTCAGTAGCAGAAACCACATAGGCCTCAACTTCTTTTGCCCACTCATTACGGTATTCAGCAAAAAGTAGCGATACTGTTGACAGTATCCCTAAACGACCGTTTTCAGCCATTACCTTTATCAGATTTTGACCTTGCTCATTGACTTGTTCACCGCATACTTTAATAAACAGTGAAGCGAGTTCTGTACTCGCTAAAGTACCATTAAGCAGTGGCTTTATTGATTCGTTTTCACTTACCAATGAAGCGAAAGTTAACATTTCTGTCCAACTTTCTACTACTTTATGTTCAACAGCAAAATCAAAAGCTGCCTTTGCGTAAGGGCGAGCGATGGTGCTTAATTCAGCCATAACTCAACTCCCTTAATCAAATTTCAGCAACAAGTTTATTAACAATGTCACTGTGGGCTTCTGGATCAATCGCACGTTCAAGAATCTTCTCTGCACCAATGATGGCTAGAGAAGCAACTTGCTTACGCAAGTCATCTTTCAGGCGATTACGTTCGTTTTCAATTTCTGCTTGACCCTGAGCGATAATTTTCGCTCGCTCAGTTTGAGCTTCAGCTTTAGCTTCGTCAACGATTTGAGCCTTACGCTTATTAGCTTGCTCAATAATGTCGTTGGCAGTTACCTTTGCTTCTTTTAGATGCTCAGTAGCTTTAACTTGTGCTAACTCTAGATCTTTTGCTGCACGGCCGGCATCAGCCAGACCATCAGCAATTTTCTTCTGGCGTTCTTCGATGGCATTCATCAACGGCGGCCATACAAACTTCATGCAAAACCACACGAAGAGAATAAAGGCAACCGTCTGACCGAATAGGGTAGCGTTGAAATTCACAACAGCCTCCTAGTTAGATTAAAGACAGAAGCGTTAATTAAAGCATTGCACCCAATGGGTTAGTAAACAACATAAATAGCGCAATACCGACACCGATCATAGTCACCGCATCTAGTAGACCCGCTACGATGAACATTTTAACTTGTAACATAGGCGCCATTTCTGGCTGACGTGCTGCACCTTCCAAAAACTTTCCACCTAAAAGGCCGAAACCGATAGCTGTTCCTAATGCACCCATACCAATAAGTAGAGCAACAGCAATAGCCGTCATTCCTAATACAGTTTCCATATCTATCTCCAGTATTCTAAATCGTTGTTATTAATGATTTAGGTCAAAAAAATTTTCGGTTATTCTTAATGATCTTCATGAGCCATGCTTAAATAAACGATGGTCAACATCATGAAAATAAATGCTTGTAAGGTAATAATTAAAATATGGAAAATTAACCAACCTAGTTGTAAACCTACACCTAGAGCAGATAACGCCACGTTAGAACCGTACATCAATGCAATAAGAATAAAAATCAACTCACCAGCATACAAGTTACCAAATAGTCGAAGAGCCAATGAAATAGGCTTTGCAACAAGAGTAACTGTTTCTAATAAAAAGTTGACGGGTATCATTGCCCAATGGTTAAAAGGCTGAAGTGTTAATTCTTTTACAAAACCTGAAACACCTTTGACTTTAATGCTGTAATAAATAATCAGCACAAACACACCAATAGCTAAGCTGAAGGTGATGTTAACGTCGGTAGTCGGAACAACTTTTAGGTATGGCACACCCATTAAACTCGCTGCCCAAGGCAACCAATCTACAGGTATCATATCCATGAAGTTCATCATGAAAATCCACACAAAAACTGTCAAGGCTAAAGGTGCAATAACCGGATTGCGGCCGTGAAAAGTTTCTTTCACACTGCTATCAACGAACTCAACAATCATCTCGACAAAACATTGAAATTTGCCAGGAACGCCTGTTGTCGCTTTTTTGCCGGCACTGTAAAACAGCCATAAGAACAACACTCCAAGCCCAACCGAAAAGAACAACGAATCAATGTTCCAAGTCCAAAAGCCAGCCTTTTCACATGCATGGTTCATTGCTAGCCCATTATCGGTAGCACAAACTTGCAGGTTAGTAAGGTGATGTTGGATATAGCTTTGCTGTGTTAGCTCTTCACCAGTTGCAGCCATGATTCATCCCACTTAACTTTGCTTGAAATATAAAGGTGCTATCCAATGTACTACTAACGCTAACGAATAACAGGTAAAAAGTGGCATAAAACCGACTTTTAAATTGATAAACACTAACGAAAACAATGCAATGGTTAACAGCATCTTTACCGCTTCCCCCCAATAAAAGCTTTTAATCACTTTTACTGCTGAGCTTGCTCCACTATGAGAGAAAGCTAGGGTTGCGAATACAAAATTAGGAAGTACAGCAATTACACCACCTGCTAGTGCAGATAAGCCATGCAGTGCTCCCCACATAACGAAAAATAATATTGAAATAATACTCGCCACTGCCGCTTGTACCAGCACTAATTTATAGGCTGCTAACCTGCCACGACGCGCCAAAACATTACTCAACTTTATATCTCCGCATTAATACCTTTTGTGGTCCTAATGTTAAATTTAATATATTAAACTAGCCTTAAGATCCAAAAAGCCTGCAAAGTATACCTTTTCGCGCTTTGTTTGCAACGTTGATGATAGTAAAACAGCTATGTAATGCACTATTACGCACTTAATAATCAAAAACAAAAAACAGAGCTATGTCGCAAACTTACTAATGAAATTGGTTTAATCCACATTTCAACGAATTTTACTTAAAATCCCGTCTAATTCAGTAAGGTTCTGATAGTTTATAACAATTTTCCCTTTACCTTTGCTGCCATGATTAATGGCAACCTTGGCACCGAGTTTTTCAATTAACTCTTGCTCTAAGCGACTAACATCATGATCTTTAGCTGGTGTTTCGGCTTCTTTAGCAGGATTTAAGACTTTATTAACTAATCGTTCAGTTTCTCGAACAGTCATTTCTTTTGACGCGACTAATCGAGCTAAATTTGTCTGTTCATCACCCTCTACAGCCAATAATGCACGGGCATGGCCCATGTCGATGTCACCATTTTCTAACAAACGTTTAACAGGCTCGTTGAGGCTATTTAAGCGTAATAAATTAGACACGCTTGCACGAGACTTACCAACAGCATCGGCTACTTGTTGGTGGGTTAACTCAAACTCTTCAAGTAATCGTTGCAGTGCGATGGCTTCTTCCATTGCATTAAGATCTTCACGCTGAATATTCTCAATAAGGGCGATGGCGACAGCAGCATCATCTGCCACTTGCTTAACAATACAGGGGACTTTATCAAGTTTGGCTAATTGAGCGGCACGCCAGCGACGTTCACCGGCGATGATTTCATAGTTAGTTTCAGATATTTTACGGATAACAATCGGTTGGATTACACCTTGAGCACGAATCGATTCAGCCAACTCTTCTAACGCTTCTGATGACATATCTTTACGAGGTTGATATTTACCCGGCTGTAATAAATCAAGATCTAGGTGAATTAAATCACTTAATCTAGCTGATTGTTGCTGTTCTTCTGCTTGTTCGCTTTTAAGACTTGCGGCATTACTATGATTTAATAAGGCATCCAAGCCTTTACCTAAACCGCGTTTTTTTAAGGTCATTTTTGTATCCTACGCTTGTTTTGGTTGAGTTTGCTGTTCCGCACGACGTATTATTTCACCGGCTAGGGCTAAATATGCTTTGGCTCCAGCACTTGATTTGTCGTAATACATGGCAGGTGCACCAAAACTAGGTGCTTCAGCTAAACGAACATTTCTAGGTATGACGGTACGATACACTTTTTCACCAAAATGCTGCTTGAGTTGATCAGATACATCATTTGATAAACGATTGCGCGGATCATACATGGTGCGCAAAATACCTTCTATGCTCAACGTAGGGTTAACCATAGCACCGAGCTTAGTTATAGTATCAATTAACGCTGTTAAGCCTTCTAGGGCATAATATTCGCATTGCATTGGTACTAGAACCGAATCAGCGGCAGACATGGCGTTTACCGTTAGCATATTGAGCGATGGCGGGCAGTCTATAAAAATATAGTCATAATCATCTTTGATCGACGCTATTGCATTACGTAAACGGATCTCTCGAGCATAAAATTCCATCAATTTAATTTCTGCCGCGGTGACATCACTATTACCTGCGATCAAATCATATTTACCTACGGTATTTTTAATCACGATATCGGCAAACGGTTTTTCTTCGACTAATAATTCATAAGCGGTATTCTCGACTTCATATTTATCAACGCCACTGCCCATAGTCGCATTGCCTTGAGGATCTAAATCGATCAACAACACTTTACGCTTTGTGGCGGCAAGTGATGCGGCTAAATTAACGCAAGTTGTTGTTTTTCCAACGCCACCTTTTTGGTTGGCTACGGCAATTATTTTACCCACAATGTCATCCTGTCTTAAAATTATTGATGTCCGGTTAGCTTAATTAGCGAAAGAAATGCGTGTTATTGCTTGGCTATTTTTAATAAATGTCGCTGTTCATCTAACGTTGGAACATGCAATACAATAGTTTCTACCAACGAAAATCCTGCTGGTATCTGTTGTAATTCTTGCTGATTTAACTGGCCTTTTAACGCATAAAAAATGCCTTTTTCAGTCGGTAAATGGTGACACCAACTTAGCATATCTTGAATAGATGCAAATGCTCTGCTTAATACACCGTCAAATTTAATCTCTGGGTTATAAGCTTCAACACGACTTTCAACTGGAGTAATATTATTGATTTTTAGTTCGAACTGAACCTGTTTTTGAAAACGGAACCGTTTGCCTAAACTATCAAGCAATACAAACTGCTTATCTGGATTCATAATCGCTAATGGGATCCCAGGTAAACCAGGGCCGGTTCCTACATCGATAAAATGCTGTCCTTCAAGGTAAGGAGAAACCGTTAAGCTGTCCATAATATGGCGGATTAGCATTTGCTCAGGATCGCGAACGGAGGTGAGGTTATAAGCCTTATTCCATTTATCAAGCATTTCAACAAAACCTATTAATTGTTTTTGTTGTAATTCGGTGGCCGACATTTTAATTTCAGCTAAATAGGTTTTAAGTTGGGCAGATAACACAGAAAGCCTCGTAGGTTGCATGATAACGACGGCAGTTATTATGAAGCCGTAAAAGCACTAAGGGAAGCCTTATGGCTTCCCTTGTGTTATTGAGTTGAAAAAATTACAACATTTATGCGATTTTGCGCAATAAACCTCGTTTTTTCAAATGCACTAGCAAAATAGAGATTGCTGCAGGTGTAATTCCTGGGATCCTTGATGCTTGTCCAACGGTATCGGGTTTATGGTTATTGAGTTTTGCGATCACTTCATTTGACAGGCCTGGTACTTGTTGATAATCCAAATCAAGTGGCAATAACGAGTTTTCATGACGAATAGCTTTATCAATTTCATCTTGCTGACGCTGAATATAACCCGAGTATTTAACTTGAATTTGTACTTGCTCAGCCGCTTGCGGATCATCAAGACCAGGACCAAAACCCTCTAATGACATTAGCTTCGCATAATCCATTTCTGGACGACGTAGTAAATCTTCAAATGATGCTTCACGAGAAATAGGCGCATTTAATTCTGGATTAAGTACGCCTAATAAAGGTGAATTAGTATGAACCCATTGGCTACGTAAACGCTGAAGTTCCAATTCGATCGATTCTCTTTTTTCTATAAATAATTTCCAGCGATTGTCATCAACTAATCCAAGTTCACGGCCTTTTTCTGTTAAGCGTAAATCGGCATTGTCTTCGCGAAGCAATAAACGGTATTCCGCACGACTGGTAAACATGCGGTAGGGTTCTTTGGTTCCTAAGGTTGATAAATCATCAACAAGTACGCCAAGGTAAGCTTCATCACGACGAGGACACCAAGCCGTTTTGCCTTGAACTTGCAGTGATGCATTCATCCCAGCAAGTAAACCTTGTGCTCCGGCTTCTTCGTAACCTGTAGTGCCGTTAATTTGACCGGCGAAAAAGAGTCCTTCAATGGCTTTGGTTTCTAATGAGTTTTTAAGATCTCGTGGATCAAAATAATCATATTCAATGGCATAACCTGGCCGAATAATTTCAGCGTTTTCCATGCCTTTAATCGAACGTACTAAATTTAGCTGTACATCAAATGGTAAGCTGGTTGAGATACCGTTTGGGTAGATCTCATTGGTGCTTAGCCCTTCTGGCTCAATAAATATTTGATGTGACGATTTGTCTGCAAAACGGTGGATCTTGTCTTCGATAGATGGGCAATAACGTGGCCCAACACCTTCTATCACGCCAGAATACATCGGACTTCTATCAAGTCCTCCACGAATTATCTCGTGAGTATTTTCATTGGTATGAGTAATAAAACATGAAACTTGTCTTGGATGCTGGCTGACATTACCCGTAAATGACATTACAGGTAACGGTGTATCACCTTTTTGTTCGGTCATTTGTGAAAAATCAATGGTGTTTGCATCAATGCGTGGTGGTGTACCGGTTTTCAAGCGGCCAACACGGATATTTAATTCGCGTAAGCGATTAGCCAATGCAATCGCGGGTGGATCACCGGCTCTGCCACCGCTATAATTTTGCAGTCCAATGTGAATTTTACCGCTTAAAAAAGTGCCCGTGGTTAGCACTATTGCAGGTGCTTCGAAAGCTAAGCCCATTTGAGTTACTACACCAACAACTTTATCATTTTCAACAACGAGGTCATCAACAGCCTGTTGGAAAATACGTAAATTAACTTGGTTTTGTAAAATATGTTGGATTTTTTGACGATACAGCGCTCTGTCTGCTTGGGCTCGTGTTGCACGAACTGCTGGCCCTTTGCTTGAATTTAATGTTCTAAATTGGATACCAGCAAAGTCTGTTGCCGTTGCCATTGCCCCACCCAATGCATCTATTTCTTTCACTAAATGGCCTTTACCAATGCCACCGATAGCTGGATTACAAGACATTTGGCCAAGCGTGTCGATGTTATGAGTTAACAATAATGTTTTTGAGCCCATTCTTGCCGCTGCAAGTGCTGCTTCAGTTCCGGCATGACCACCACCAACAACAATTACATCAAACCGTTCATGAAAATGCATTATCTGACCTTTGATTGCTAAGTAAGTTAAATTTGAATCTACCCTTTTTTCGATTGGATCATTTTAGCACTTGCTTGTCTGAACGTGAACGATCATTTTTCACTGATTGATCAAGATGGCGTTTGCTTAATAGATCTTAAGATCTTTATATAGATCTTTTTATTATACTTATTATTAGGATCGGACTTTTCTGTTGATAACTTTTATTTTTCTTTATAATCATATAGTAATGCAAAACCTAACCTGTTATTTGATCGCGATCAAACTCAAGATAACATGGGGACAGATCGGGGGGTTATCCACAAGGGTGATCATTGAGCGGATCGGACCGTGAATAGTACAGAGTTATGATCGCTAAAAATAATAGCTTATCCACAAAGTTATACTAAAAAAGAGTATATTGTGGATAAGTGTAATCTAATCTGTGAATGGATCATTATTTATTCAGGATATGATCGCGTTTACTGACATTTAGATAAGATGTTGCCATTGCAATAACCACGCTAGAGCGGGTTCTTCCGGTATTGGATCTTGTTGTACATCGATTTGGATCTTATCCACAATAGCTTTAGATCCATTTTGTAAAAGCAGTTCGGTGATCATTTCAGGTCCTTGGCAGAAAGTATCGTAGCTTGAGTCCCCTATTGCACACAAAGCGAACTGGATATGGCTAAGATCGGGCATTTCGATCATTAATTGTTTATAAAAAGGAACGATATTATCAGGTAGATCGCCTGCTCCATGAGTAGAACTGACAATGATCCACAGTGAAAAATCACCTAATTCATCGATATTTGGCTCTATAAATACCTCTGTTTGGTGATTTAACTCAGCAAGTTGAGCTGCCATTTCATCGGCAACATACTCTGAACCCCCTAATGTTGTGCCTACTAATAATGCGATTTTTGCCATTTTAACTCCGAATGATTAATTATATTTGTCCATTATACGCCCATTTTTCATTACCCTGTGTGGCTAACCTCAGTCGTGTATTAGGCTGAATGTAACCATAAAACAACCGGTTTAAATGACTCTTGCTGAAGAAACACGACAGATAGCTGAGTTTGCATGGGGGTCTGAGAGGGTGATGTTATGGGTTGATGACTTATTCTGGCTTATTTACTTTCGATTTGTCCCCTTTAGCTACATAGATCACCCTATTAATGTCGTTAGAGGTCCATATCCTGATGATCGCGCCAAGCATAATATACTCATGCGTGGCGTTTTTCAGGGCCATGAGCGGTACCGTGGGAATGACCTATGTTGCAGTGGCTAATATGTTTGGGGCGGCAAGGGGCTATTTTCGGTTGAGAATTAATCATTAATATATTGATTAATAATAAAAAACGAGCTATCTAGGCTCGTTTTATTATCTGCTTATAGACTTTATAACCGTGCTAGGTGTTTTGCATGAAAACGCAGATGGTCTTCTATAAACGTTGCGATAAAATAATAGCTGTGGTCATAGCCTGGTTGCATTCTTAGCTCAAGCGGATAACCTTTGGCTTTAGCCACTTGTACTAAGGCTTGTGGTTTGAGTTGCTCGTCTAAAAAATTGTCGTTGCTGCCTTGGTCCACTAGCGCGGGGACAAAGTGTTGACTATGGTTCATTAACTCACAACTGTCATATTGAGCCCATTGCTTTTGATCATCCCCCAAATAACCGCGAAAGGCTTTGATCCCCCAAGGGCAGTCTATTGGATGACAAACAGGGCTAAACGCTGACACACTTTGGTATCGCTGTGGATTTTTTAAGGCGATGGTTAATGCACCATGACCCCCCATCGAATGGCCACTGATACTGCGCTGTGTTGTTACCGGAAAGTGGGCTTCAATCAATGCTGGCAGTTCGTTCACTACATAATCATACATTTGATAATGCTGCTTAAATGGTGGTTTTGTGGCATTAAGATAAAATCCTGCCCCTAAGCCAAAGTCATATGCGCCGTCTTTATCATCTGCGACACCTTCCCCTCGCGGGCTGGTATCGGGTGCCACAATTGCTATTCCTAGTTCGGCAGCGATGCGCTGTGCGCCCGCTTTTTGCATAAAGTTTTCATCAGTACAGGTGAGCCCTGACAACCAATATAACACCGGTACTTTTTGGCTTTCTGCTTGTGGCGGTAAGTAAATGGCAAAGCGCATAGTGCAATTAAGTGCGCTTGATTGATGACTATATTGTTTATGCCAACCACCAAATGCTTTGGTACTGCTGATACTTTCAATGGTCATTAAGTGTCCTTATTTGTCAGCAAGCAGTTAAGCAGTCTGAATGCTTAACTGCGCCTGCGATGATGAATTAAGCGTTACTTGGCAAAGTGAATTACACTGCGAATACTTTCGCCTTTGTGCATTAACTCAAACGCATGGTTAATATCTTCAAGACCCATAGTGTGGGTAATAAAGTGGTCTAGTTTGAATTCGCCCGCTAAGTATTGTTCAACAATACCGGGTAACTCGCTGCGTCCTTTTACCCCACCAAATGCACTGCCACGCCATACACGACCCGTGACCAACTGGAATGGGCGGGTTGATATTTCTTGGCCTGCGCCGGCAACTCCAATAATGACCGATTCGCCCCAACCTTTATGACAACATTCTAATGCACTGCGCATCACATTGACGTTACCGATACATTCAAACGAGAAATCCACGCCGCCATCGGTCATTTCTACAATCACTTCTTGAATCGGCTTATCAAAGTTTTTAGGGTTAATGCAATCGGTTGCCCCTAATTTTTTAGCCAATTCAAATTTAGATTCATTAAGATCTATACCAATAATACGGCTGGCACCTGCCATGGTGGCACCAATAATTGCAGATAAACCAATACCGCCTAGACCAAAAATAGCCACAGTATCGCCTTGTTGAACTTTAGCTGTCTTTAGAACAGCGCCCATTCCAGTGGTAACACCACAACCGAGAAGACACACTTCTTCAAGTGGCGCGGTTGGATTCACTTTTGCTAACGATATTTCTGGTAATACTGTGTATTCCGAGAACGTTGAGCAACCCATATAATGGAAAATAGGTTGGCCATCTTTAAAGAAACGTGTAGTGCCGTCTGGCATTAACCCTTTTCCTTGAGTAGCGCGAACCGCGCTGCAAAGATTGGTTTTACCAGAAGTACAAAACTTACAAACACCGCATTCAGCGGTATACAGCGGAATAACATGATCGCCTACTTTTACGCTAGTGACACCGTCACCGACCATATGAACAATGCCGCCGCCTTCATGACCAAGAATCGCTGGGAATACGCCTTCAGGATCATCGCCTGAAAGTGTGAATGCATCTGTGTGACAAACGCCTGATGCCACAATTCGTACCATGACTTCACCTGGTTTT
This sequence comes from Shewanella sp. T24-MNA-CIBAN-0130, assembly GCF_040310185.1. Lineage (NCBI taxonomy): Bacteria > Pseudomonadati > Pseudomonadota > Gammaproteobacteria > Alteromonadales > Shewanellaceae > Shewanella > Shewanella sp. T24-MNA-CIBAN-0130. The sequence continues at coordinate 35,945 of NZ_JBEOPP010000016.1, forward strand.
GGGTACATTACATCGACTTCTTCTACCGATAGTGGCTGACCAGGTCCCCAAGCAATTGCGGCTTTTGACTTAATAAATTGTGCTGACATAAATGATTTCCTTAACATTAGCTACCATGGTCGACATGGCTGATCGTAATAACTTCAGTGTAGTGTATTTAGCCATTGTATTTGTTTATCATATAATGATAATTAGCTTGTTTTACAAATGACTTTTACGAGAATGTAATAATGATGAAGTGGGAAGGTATTTTTGAATTTGTTGCCGTGGCCGAAACCAACAGTTTTACGGCTGCAGGTAAGCGTTTGGGTATTTCTACTGCGCAAGTGAGTCGACAAATCAGCCAGTTGGAAAATCGTTTAAACACCAAATTATTTTATCGCACCACCCGTAAGGTATCACTAACTGAAGAAGGCATGGTTTATTATCAGCATTGTCGTCAAGTGTTAAACAGTCTTGATGAAGCAGAGCGAGCTATTTCAAGTTTAAAAGATAAACCGCAAGGCTTGATTAGGATTACCGCGCCAGTGACCTACGGTGAAAAATTTATTATGCCGATAGTAATTGATTTTATGCAGCAATATCCTGACATTGAAGTGGTTTGCGAATTAACAAATCAACAACTTGATTTGGTTGATGGTGGTTATGATTTAGCTATTAGGCTTGGGCGTTTACTCAATTCCAGCATGATGGCAAAACGATTAACCAATAGACGCCAGTACGTGTGCGCCGCACCGAGTTATATTGCTAAATACGGTACACCTTATGCTTTATCTGAACTGACTCAACATAACTGCTTAATTGGCAGTCAGCCTCATTGGCATTTTGTTGAAAAAGGCAAACCTAAGACGGTAAAAGTGCATGGATCTTTGGCATGTAGTAGCGGCTTGAGTTTATTGAATGCGGCAATTTTGGGTTTGGGTATAGTGCAGTTACCGGGATATTACGTCAATGATGCCATTGCTGAGGGGCGATTGGTTGTATTACTTGCACCTTTTCAACAACCAAAAGAAGGCATTTGGGCTTTGTATCCGCACAATCGTCATTTATCACCAAAGGTGAGATTGTTGGTCGATAAGTTATCGCAAGAGTTATCATTAAAGTGATTCAATCACTGATAAATTTAGCTCATAGTCCGTAAAAACCGCGCTATTTGAGCTTTAGGAAGACTGGATATTTTGTTGACCATATCAATGGTAATCGGTTGTTTTGGAAGTTGTTGCTGCAATACTTCTATTTGATGTAACCATAAATGACTTGTCATGGTGGCGTCGGCTAATGCGCGGTGAAATACGCCATCGTTAGGTAACTGATGATGATCCACTAGCGTGCCGAGCTTATGATTGGGGGCATCTTGGCTTATGCGGCGAGATAACAATAAAGAGCAGCAAAAGATCCCTGAATATTTCAGCTTGTGTTGGCTAAATTCAGCATCGAGAAACTTCTTATCAAAGCTGGCATTGTGTGCCACCAAATTAAATCCATCGATAAATTTGGCAAATTGTCCCATTACTTGCTTTGACACTGGGGCATGTTTGAGCATGTCGTTGCTGATACCTGTGTATTGTTCAATAAAGCTATTGACTCGCCGACCAGGATTAATAAGTTCCTGAAAGGTATCGACTATTTGACCATCGACCAATTTTACCGCGCCGATTTCAATGGCACGGTCACCATTATCGGGTGACAAACCTGTGGTTTCAAAATCGAGCACCACAACTTGGTTAGCGAGTGTTGTCATTAATATTGTCTACTTATTTACCGATACAAAATGAACTAAAAATCTTGCCGAGCAAATCATCTGAGGTAAATTTACCGGTGATTTCAGATAAGGCTATTTGTGTCATTCGAAGCTCTTCAGCCAGTAATTCACCGGCTAAATACACTTCAAGCTGTTCTTTACCTAGCTGTAAGTGACTTGCGGCAAGATCGAGTGCTTCTAAATGGCGACGACGGGCAATAAAGCCACCCTCTAAGTTACTTTGGTAACCCATTAATGATTTGAGATGTTGCTTTAACTCATCAACACCTAAACCTGTTTTGGCCGATATCCGATAAACGTTATTGCCCTGTTCTTCGGTTTTGTCTAAGGTTTCACCGGTTAAATCGGCTTTATTACGTACGACTGTAACCCCAAGTTTTGCCGGTAGGCGGTCGATAAAATCTGGCCAAATCTCGTGAGGGTTCACGGCATCGGTTGTGGTGCCATCGACCATAAACAATACTCTATCTGCTGCGGCTATTTCGGCCCATGCGCGTTCAATACCAATTTTTTCAACAGTGTCGAGCGTATCTCGTAATCCTGCTGTATCTATTATGTGAAGTGGCATACCGTCTAAGTGAATGTGTTCGCGTAGCACGTCGCGAGTCGTACCGGCAACTTCCGTTACAATAGCCGATTCTTTACCTGCTAACGCATTCAGTAAGCTAGATTTACCGGCATTTGGGCGACCGGCAATAACAACTTTCATGCCTTCGCGGATAATAGAACCTTGCTTGGCGCTGGCTTGTACCGTGTCTAATTTATTGATGATTTTATATAACGCGTTGGCGATTTTACCATCGGATAAAAAATCGACTTCGTCATCGGGGAAATCAATTGCGGCTTCCACATATAAACGTAGGTTGGTGACTTGGTCGACAAGCTCATAGACTTCTTTTGAGAATTCACCTTGTAGTGACAACAATGCACTTTTCGCAGCCTGTTCACTGGTGGCATCGATTAAGTCTGCAATTGCTTCTGCCTGAGTTAAATCGAGCTTATCGTTCATAAAGGCTTGTTCGCTGAATTCACCTGGTCTAGCAATGCGAATACCATCGATTTCCATGACGCGCTTGATTAGCATGTCGAGCACAATTTGACCACCATGACCTTGTAGTTCAAGTACATCTTCGCCAGTAAAGGAATTGGGTCCTTTAAAAAATAGCGCAATACCTTGGTCAATAACCTTACTGTCAGCACTGTTAAAGTCACAATATTCAGCGTAACGCGTTTTTGGCACATGGCCAATAATGGCGGTTGCAACATTAGTGGCTAAGTTACCAGAAATACGAATGATGCCTACGCCACCTCGTCCGGGGGCGGTCGCTTGTGCCACAATAGTGTCTGTTGTCACGGTAGTACCTATAAAATTGATAAAGGAAAAGGCGGCTAATCAGCCGCCTTTTTAATCAGTTATACAACATTGAGCTTAGGCTTATTTTATGCCATTTTTCTCAAGGCCGGCATAAATAATCTTCTGCTGAGTAATGGCAACTAAGTTACCTACTAACCAGTAAAGTACTAGACCTGCTGGGAACCATAAGAAGAAGACGGTAAAGATAACGGGCATCCACTGCATCATTTTTACTTGCATAGGATCCATCGTTGGCGCAACCGGTTGCATTTTCTGCATTAAAAACATCGACAAGCCCATTAATAATGGCAAGACGTAGTATGGATCTTGTACCGATAAGTCGTTAATCCATAGCATGAATGGCGCATGGCGTAATTCATAGCTTTCTAGCAGCACCCAGTAAAGCGCGATAAAGATTGGCATCTGTAACAAAATAGGTAAGCAACCTCCCATAGGGTTTACTTTCTCTTTCTTGTACAGCTCCATCATCGCTTGACCCATCTTCTGACGGTCATCGCCAAAGCGTTCTTTCATCTCAGTCATTTTTGGCTGCAGATTACGCATTTTGGCCATCGAAGTGTATTGCTTCTTGGTCAGGGGATATAAGCCACCACGTACCGTTAAGGTAATCAAAATAATTGCTACACCCCAGTTACCCACAAATGATTGATAGAACATCAATAACCAATGGATTGGAATGGCTAACCACCATAAGAAACCGTAATCAACAACCAAGTTTAAGGTTTCAGAAATAGCTGAAAGCGCTTTTTGATTTTTAGGGCCGACATAAAACTGTGAGCTAATATCTTGTGTGACGCCTGGTGCAATATCATATACCGCGCCGCGAAAACCTATATTGGCTAGACCACCAGAGACTCTTGAGAAAATGGTGTTTGAATCTATTGCTGGCGGAACCCAAGCTGACACAAAGTAATGTTGTAGCATTGCTGCCCAACCACCTAATGTGACTTTAGCAAGATTCTTATCAGCCATATCGTCAAAATTATATTTCTCATAACGAGTATCTTCAGACGAGAAAGCACCACCACGATAAGTCGGCATAATCATGCTGCTTTCTGATTCTTTAATCGTTTGCTTAATTTGACCATACATTTGCACTTGTAACGGTGCCGTTGAGGTGTTGTTGATAGTGTAATCTACGCCGACATCATACTGACCACGGGTAAACGTAAAGGTTTTTACGTAGGTGACACCGTTGTCTGCTGTAAAAGTAAATGGCACTGTTAATGTGTCTTTGTCTTCAGCTAAAAAATATGAACTGGCTTGAACATTATAAGTTGCACGACCATTAGCACTACTATCAATACCATCACGACCAATAAGGCCACTTTGAGCGATATAAGTGAAATCATTTTGCTGATCTAAAATAACGAAAGGGTCGTTACTGTCTATTTCGCGTTTATGTTCCACTAATGCGGCATAAACAATGTCACCACCAATAGGGCTTATTTTAATAACAAGCTTATCGGTTTTAACGCTAATAAGGTTTTTAGTTGCAGGTAATTCTTCTTGTACCCCAATAACATCTGCTTCTGGAACGTCATCACTGTGTTGTGGGGCGGCGTTAGTTTGGCTAACAGTTTGTGCTGCTGCCGGTTGTGGTGCTTTATCTGTTTGCCATTGTTGCCACATTAAAAAGCTGACAAACAGCAGACCGATTAGCAATATATTGCGTTGAGATTCCATAGCCTATTTATTACACCTGTCATTTTTAGGGGGGACGGGATCACTACCGCCTGCATGTAAAGGGTGACATTTTAATATGCGTTTTATTGCAAACCAACTACCTTTTAGTGTTCCATGTGTTTTTATTGCTTCTATAGCGTAATAAGAACAAGTTGGATTAAACCGACAACGCGGTCCCAATAAAGGGCTGATAATAATTTGGTAACCACGGATAACCGTAGTTGCTAGCCATTGTAACGGCGACTGAGTTTGCGCCATAGCTTTTCTACTAATTTGTGTAGTTCTGCATTTTCCATTTCCATCACGCCATTTCTGACTAATACAACGATATCTATATCTGGGATGTCGTGTTGATGTAAACGAAAACTATCTCTTATCACACGTTTGATACGATTACGTTGGTTTGCACGTTTAACAAAACGTTTTGCAACGGTTAACCCTAAACGAGGATGTTGCTCTGAATTTGGAATTGCGAGCAGAGTTATTTCAGCAGAGGATGCTTTGATTGGATTGGAGAATACAGATTTAAATTGCGCGGGAGTTAACAAACGTAACTCCCGCGAAAAGGTATAGCTAGTCACCTGGTTATCTACTTATGCAGATAAACGAGTGCGACCTTTCGCACGACGACGTGCAAGTACCTTACGGCCACCTACAGTAGCCATACGAGCGCGGAAGCCGTGAGAACGCTTGCGCTTCAGGTTGCTAGGTTGAAAAGTACGTTTACTCATTATGGCAATCCGTCTTTGTTAGTGAATTTTCCTTATCTCCAAAATTAGAGTTAAGGGTAAAAAAGAGGCAGAATTGTAATCACTTTAAGTACTGTCGTCAATAACGAAAGTACTTATATAATAAATTTATGCCAATCTTTATTTGAAGCTACTAACGATTAAGCACCATAAGATGTGGATAAGTCTGTGTACAGACACTATATCTTGTGGATCTTTCATTGTTTCAGTAGATCAAAGAATCGCTATTATAGATCAAGGTGGATCGGTTAATAAAGCTGGATTTGCTTGAAATTCACAATTAATCGATCGTTTTCGATCTTTGATGATCATCGATTTATACATAGAATGATCACGCTGGGGATAAATCTGCTTTTAAGGATAGCGATCATAGTGATCTCACTATAGAATACATCTCCTTTGTTTAAAGATATTTGGGGATAAATAAGTGGCGGTTTCACTTTGGCAACAATGTATCGGCAGACTGCAAGACGAGTTATCAGCGCAGCAGTTCAGTATGTGGATCCGTCCGTTACAGGCTGAAATGGATGGTGATACATTGGTTTTGTATGCGCCAAATCGTTTTGTGCTGGATTGGGTACGCGATAAATACATCAATATCATTAATCAATTTTTTACTGAACAAATGGGCGGTAATGCACCCAAGTTACGTTTTGATATTGGTAGCCGTCCTTCTGCACGCCAAGTTGCGCCAGCGCCTGTAGCTGCTAAGCCTGTGAATCGTCAAACGAAAGCCCAAGTGGGAACGACGTCTTTTAATACCCAGGCCGAACCGATTATCAATCCCAACCACCGCAGTAATATTAACCCAACATATCAGTTTGATAATTTTGTTGAAGGTAAATCGAACCAATTAGGTAAAGCTGCGGCATTGCAAGTATCTGAAAATCCTGGTGGTGCTTATAATCCGTTATTTTTATATGGCGGAACCGGTTTAGGTAAAACCCATTTACTGCATGCTGTGGCCAATGGCATTATTAAAAACAATCCTAATGCTAAAGTGGTATATATGCATTCTGAGCGTTTTGTACAGGACATGGTTAAGGCCTTACAAAATAACGCCATTGAAGAATTTAAACGTTATTACCGCAGCGTAGACGCGTTATTTATTGATGATATTCAATTTTTTGCCAATAAAGATCGTTCACAAGAAGAATTTTTTCATACCTTCAATGCTTTACTAGAAGGTAATCATCAAATTATTTTAACCTCTGATCGTTATCCTAAAGAGATCGACGGGGTAGAAGATCGCTTAAAATCACGTTTTGGTTGGGGGTTAACCGTAGCGATTGAACCGCCGGAGTTAGAAACCCGCGTGGCGATTTTAATGCGTAAAGCACAAGAGAATGGCATTAATTTACCCGATGAAGTGGCTTTCTTTATTGCCAAGCGTTTACGTTCAAATGTACGTGAATTAGAAGGTGCACTAAACCGTGTGATTGCTAATGCTAACTTCACTGGACGTCCTATCACCATCGACTTTGTGCGCGAAGCATTAAGAGATCTCTTGGCACTGCAAGAAAAATTAGTCACTATAGATAATATTCAGAAGACTGTTGCTGAGTACTATAAAATAAAAATGGCAGATATGCTGTCTAAACGCCGTTCTCGCAGTGTGGCAAGGCCTAGACAAGTGGCGATGGCGCTATCTAAAGAACTTACTAACCAAAGTTTACCGGAAATTGGTGATGCTTTTGGTGGTCGTGACCATACGACAGTATTGCATGCTTGTCGTAAAATCGCCCAACTGCGCGAAGAGAGTCATGACATTAAAGAAGATTATGCTAACTTGATTAGAACTTTGTCTTCTTAATTCAGGGATTGTAGACACGATGAAATTTTCAATTGATAGGGACGCCCTGTTAAAACCGTTGCAGCTAGTGTGTGGCGCGGTAGAACGCAGACACAATTTACCTATTTTAGCCAACTTATTAGTTGAAGTTAGTGAGTCCTCACTTAAGCTAACGGGCACTGATTTAGAAGTTGAGTTAGTGGGCCAAGTGGCAATTCATGGTGATATTGATATCGGTCGTACCACCGTTCCAGCCAAAAAATTGCTGGATATTGTTAAGTCATTACCAGAGCAAAGTGAATTAAAAGTCGAACAGCAAGATAATAAATGGTTATTGCGTTCCGGTCGTAGCCGTTTTTCATTGGCAACATTGCCTGCTGAAGATTACCCCAACGTTGAAGAATTCCAAGCAGATATCGAATTTAGCTTAAAGCAAGGCGTGTTGAAGTCGATTATCGATTCAACTCAGTTCTCAATGGCTAACCAAGATGTGCGTTATTACCTTAACGGTTTGTTATTTGAAACCGAAGGTAATGTTTTACGTGCTATAGCCACAGACGGACACCGTTTAGCGCTAAGTCATCGCACGTTAGATATCTCATTACCTGAAAAACAAGTGATTGTGCCTCGCAAAGGGGTGGTTGAAATGGCACGCTTGCTCGACAGTGACGATCAGGACATTACCATTGCGATTGGTGATAATGCCATTCGGGCCGTGACTACCTCCGCTGTGTTTACCAGTAAGCTCGTTGATGGTCGCTTCCCTGATTATCGTAGAGTGTTACCTAAGGGTGGCACTAAAGTGGTCATTGCCAGCCGAAATCAGCTAAAACAAGCATTAACCCGCGCCTCTATTTTGTCGAATGAAAAATTCCGTGGGGTTCGTATTCAGCTTGAACCTGGGTTATTGAAAATTACTGCTAATAACCCAGAGCAAGAAGAAGCTGAAGAAATCATTGATGTTGATTATGACTCTGATAATTTAGAAATTGGTTTTAACGTCAGCTATCTACTTGATGTGTTAAATAACTTAGCCAGCGATGAAGTGCGTATTACCTTAATTGATGGTAATTCGAGTGCTTTGATTGAGAACCACAAAGAAGAAGATTCTATGTATGTGGTGATGCCTATGCGTCTTTAACGGGTTATCGTCTGATTGTTTATTAAGGTGCTGTAAGGCACCTTCTTTGTCTATATAGGATTATTTATTCTGGTTATCACAAATAGGTCTACATGAGTTTATCGCGTCTTACCATTGGTTCATTTCGTAACATTACCTCTGCGTCATTACAGCCTTGTGATGGCTTAAATTTGATTTACGGTCAAAATGGCAGTGGCAAAACCAGTATTCTTGAAGCCATTTACTTTTTGGGTATGGGCCGCTCGTTTCGCAGCCACTTATCGCAACGGGTGATCAACCATGATGACGATAAACTGACCCTATTTGCCCAGTTAATTGACGCCGACAGAGACTATAAAATTGGTTTACGTCGCCATCGAAGTGGTGAGATTGAAGTTAAAATCAATGGCGAGAAAGTGAAGCGTTTATCAACGTTGGCCGATACTTTGCCCATTCAAGTTATTACTCCAGAAAGTTTTTCTTTATTGTTCGAGGGACCTAAAGCTCGCCGTCAATTTATCGATTGGGGGGCATTTCATTCCGACCCGTATTTTTATCAAGCTTGGGTGAATACCAGGAAGGTATTAAAGCAGCGCAATCAATTACTTAGAAATCAATCACCCTATAGCCAAATACAATTTTGGGATAAGGAGTTGGTGCGGTATGCTGAACAGGTTACCGATATACGAAATCAATATGTAGACTCGTTAAATGGGCTACTAAAGGGTATAATCGGAGTGTTTTTACCTCATATTGATATTAAGGTTTCTTTTACCCGAGGATGGGACAGTAAAACGGATTTTTCACAATTACTTGAAAACCAATACTCAAGAGATTTAGCCGCAGGTAATACGGGTAGCGGGCCCCATAAAGCAGACTTACGTTTGCGTGTGGGTACTTTACCCGCGCAGGATGCGTTGTCCCGTGGACAATTAAAATTATTAGTCTGTGCACTACGTATTGCACAGGGAAAGTTGCTCAAACAACAGCTAGATAAAAACAGTATTTATCTGGTTGACGATTTACCGTCAGAGTTGGATGCACAGCATAGGCAGCTATTGCTTCAGCAGTTAACCGAAACCGGTGCACAAATATTTGTCACCGCGATTGATCCGCTAACAATAGTCGATTCGTTATCTAGCCCTCCAAACAGGACGTTTCATGTGGAACAAGGGCTGGTAACAGTTATTGAATAACAACGAGAGATAAATATGTCAGAGAATAGTTACGATTCTTCGAGTATCAAGGTATTAAAAGGCCTTGATGCAGTCCGTAAGAGACCTGGTATGTACATTGGTGATACTGATGATGGCACAGGTCTTCATCACATGGTATTCGAAGTGGTTGATAACTCTATCGATGAAGCTTTAGCAGGCCATTGTAGCGAAATCACCATTACCATTCATTCCGATGGTTCAGTCTCAGTAAAAGACGATGGTCGTGGTATTCCTGTTTCGATACATGAGGAAGAGGGTATCTCTGCTGCTGAAGTGATTATGACCGTACTTCATGCTGGTGGTAAGTTTGATGACAACTCATACAAAGTCTCTGGTGGACTTCACGGTGTGGGTGTTTCGGTCGTTAATGCTTTATCGCGAAAGCTGCAGTTAACTATTCGTCGTGCAGGTAAAATCTATGAGCAGTTTTATACTCATGGTGTACCTGATGCGCCTATCAAAGAAATCGGCGATGCGGTGACAACCGGCACCGAACTCCGTTTTTGGCCAAGCAGTGAGACGTTTACTAATAATCTTGAATTCCATTTTGAAATTTTAGCCAAACGAGTACGTGAACTCTCATTCTTGAACTCTGGTGTGGGCATTCGTTTAGTTGACGAGCTCGAGAATAAAGATGAGTTCTTTAGATATGAAGGTGGTATTAGAGCCTTTGTTGACTACTTAAACCGTAACAAAACGCCGATTAACAAAGATGTATTCCATTTTGCACACGAACGCGAAGACGGTATTACCGTTGAAGTGGCAATGCAGTGGAACGATGGTTATCAAGAAAATATTTATTGTTTTACCAATAATATTCCTCAGCGCGATGGTGGTACTCACTTAGCCGGTTTCCGTGGAGCATTGACGCGTAACTTGAATAACTACATGGAACGTGAAGGTTATAACAAAAAAGGTAAAACCAACGCCACCGGTGATGATGCGCGCGAAGGCTTAACTGCGGTTATTTCTGTTAAAGTACCGGATCCAAAGTTTAGCTCGCAAACGAAAGATAAACTTGTTTCTAGCGAAGTGAAAAGCGCTGTTGAGCAAACGATGGGTGAGCAGTTAAACGATTACCTATTAGAAAACCCAGCAGATGCTAAATTAATTGTTGGCAAGATTGTTGACGCTTCACGGGCGCGCGAAGCGGCTCGTAAAGCGCGTGAAATGACTCGTCGTAAAGGCGCATTAGATTTAGGTGGTTTGCCTGGTAAGTTAGCTGATTGCCAAGAGAAAGACCCTGGTCTTTCTGAAATATATATAGTGGAAGGGGACTCTGCTGGCGGATCTGCCAAGCAGGGGCGTAATCGTAAAAACCAAGCTATTCTTCCACTGAAAGGTAAAATCTTAAACGTAGAAAAAGCGCGTTTTGACAAAATGTTATCGTCTCAAGAAGTGGCAACACTGATCACGGCATTAGGTTGTGGTATTGGCCGTGATGAGTATAACCCTGATAAGACCCGTTATCACAATATCATTATCATGACCGATGCTGATGTCGACGGTTCACACATCCGTACCTTGCTACTGACCTTTTTCTTCCGTCAAATGCCAGAATTGATCGAACGTGGATATATTTATATTGCTCAACCACCGCTCTTTAAAGTAAAAAAAGGTAAGCAAGAACAATATTTAAAAGACGAACCCGCGTTAACGGAATATTTAACTACTCAAGCACTTGATGGTACAAGTATTTACCCAAGCAAAGGTGCTTTTGGTATGTCTGGTGAGCCATTAGAGCGCTTGGTGGCGCAGTATCGTGAAGTTGAACGCATCATTAAGCGTCTAGAAAAACGCTTCCCGTCCAACTTACTTGACCGTATGTTGTATCACCCAGAAGTCACCGCGGATGTGTTGAATGACGAAGCGAAAATGACCACATGGTGCAATGACTTTATTGCGGCATTAGTTGAGCGTGAAAATAGTGGCATTATCTACACTGCGAATGTCATGCTTGATCCTGAACGTAAGGTTTACACTCCTAGTGTGACAATCCGTAAACACGGTATTGATTTCAGCTATCTATTTGGTCATGACTTCTTCACGTCAACGGATTACCAACGTATGGCTAAATTAGGTGCTGCGTTACACGGTATGATTGAAGAAGGCGGTTACGTACAACGTGGCGAACGTGTTAAAGACGTTGAAAGTTTCTTAGAAGCGCTAGATTGGACGATTAGTGAAGCGAAACGCGGTCTTTATATTCAACGCTATAAAGGTTTGGGTGAAATGAACCCTGAACAGTTATGGGAAACCACAATGGATCCGGAATCCCGTCGTATGTTACGTGTGACTATTGAAGATGCAGTTGCTGCAGATCAGCTCTTTACGTGTTTGATGGGCGACCAAGTTGAGCCGCGTCGTGAGTTTATTGAAACCAATGCGCTTAATGTTGCAAACTTAGACGTATAACATAAATTATGTGTGTAAATGGGTGCCTTTGGCACCCATTTTTTTACTATATTGATTGCTATTATAATCAATATAGCAATTAATCAACAGCTTATAAGGTTTGTAATCGTGGTTATTAGTTTTTTTAAAAATTTATTTAATTTTCGTGACCACAATGAACAAGTCAAATTTACTGGCATAACCACAGTAGAGAAACGTCAACAAACTAAACCGAAAGCGCCAGTCCCTGTAATTGAGATCACCGTAAATCAAGCCGCTGAATCACAGTTAGACTTGTCTAGTTTATTTTATAGTTTGTTATTTTCAAACCAACAAACGACAGTAACTGGGATCGCCAATAATTTAGAGCGTAGCGTGATGCGAAATATTGAACAGGCATTAAGCTCACCTCAATCGATTGCAGAAAACGTATTAAAGCTACCCAGTAAAATACTGGAACTCGATAAAAAACTTGCCGATGACAGTATTGAAACCCAAGCGTTAATAAAACTCATTGAGCAAGATCCATTATTGTGTGTTGAAGTCCTTAAACTTTGTAATTCATCCGCTTTCAAACGAGCGAATAGTGATGTTAGTAGTATTCAGCAAGCATTAGTTCAAGTGGGTCGACAGCAATTAAGGCAATTTATTACCGCGTGTTTAGCCCGTCAGTTGATAGATATAAAACCTATTTATTTTAGACGGTTCGGCGCTGAAATTTGGCGCCACTCTATGCAAGTGGCTTTCTTGGCCAGCGAGTTAGCCAAGCCTGATCAGCGTGACAGTGCTTTTCTTTTGGGCTTGCTCCATGATGTCGGTAAAATTGCTATTTTTAAAATGCTGGTAGATGCTTTTTATCAAGCTGAACCTGGAGATCAGCCTAACTCACAGCTATTTAAGCAGGTCATGACCACAAAGTCGTTAACCCTGAGTGCGCTTTTAGCCCGTTATTGGCAACTACCACAACACTTTGAAACGCCATTAACTCTCCTTGCCAATAGTAATATTAAGCCTACAGACGATATGGCACTGCTAGTCTGGAAAGCTAATATTATTAGTGAGTGCTCAATGCTAAAGCAAGTCGATAAATTACCTAAACCGGCATTAACGGTTTTGTTAGCTCAAGTAGAGTGTAACGAAGAAGATTTTATTGCATTACATCAAAAGCTTATGCAATTTTAAATTAACCTCAGTCCGGGAATAGGAGCAGTTTTATAACCATTTATGACCCCAAGTTTAGGCTTAATGAGTATAACGCCCATAAAAAAGCGCCTTTCGGCGCTTTGTCACTTCATTTTAGTGGCAGCTGAAGCAAACTATTGCAGTAATGAAATATCTGCAACGTGTAAGAACTGCTCACGAAGATTGGTTAATAAGGCTAAACGATTATTTTTCAATGCTTCATCATCAGCCATTACCATCACATCTTCAAAAAACAGATCGACACTTTCGCGTAAGTCAGCTAGCAAGGTTAATGCTTGTTGGTAATCGCCATTGGCAAACAAGGGGGCTAACTGCGGTTGCAGTTGTGCTAGTTTGTCGGCTAAGGCTTTTTCTGCTGTTTCGGTTAATAGTGCTTGGTTGATGGTTTCAGGCAGTTTACCTTCAACTTTAGCCAGAATATTCGATACCCGTTTATTCGCTGCTGCAAGCGCGGTAGAAGCGTCTAAACCACGGAAGTGAGAAACAGCATTAATACGGCTGTCAAAGTCTGCTGGACGAGTAGGGCGACGAGCAAGTACGGCCAAAATAACATTGACTTGAATGCCTTTATCTTGGTACCAAGCACGGAAACGTGCGAGCAGGAACTCAAGGACATCTTCGCCGCTATTGGCATTAGTCACGTTAGCTGCGTGCAATGCTTGAGCTTTAGCTATTAATTCAACTAAGTCGAGTGGCAGTTTGTTTTCAACGATAATGCGTAAAATACCAATGGCTGCACGGCGAAGGGCAAATGGGTCAGCCGCCCCTTTTGGAGCTTGGCCAATACTAAAAATACCCACTAAAGTATCGAGCTTTTCAGCTAACGCAACGGCACATGATACGCTTGCTGTTGGTACTGTATCCCCAGAAAACTTAGGTTTGTATTGCTCTTCAAGCGCCACGGCAACGGCTTCTTCTTCGCCGTCTAAACGGGCATAATGCATGCCCATAGTGCCTTGAGTGTCGGTAAACTCCATAACCATATTGGTCATAAGATCGGCTTTAGACAATAAACCGGCGCGGCTGGCATCAGCACTATTAGTGTTTACACCATTGTCGTTCATTTGCGTTGCAATGAAACCAGCTAGCGTTGAAATACGCTCAACTCGGGCCTTTAATGTGCCCAGTTGTTTTTGAAATACCACAGTTTCCAAGCTATCAATACGAGATTCAAGCTTTTGTTTCTTATCAGTATTAAAGAAAAACTCTGCATCAGCAAGACGAGGGCGCACCACTTTTTCGTTACCTGATATAATCTGTTGTGGATCTTTTGATTCGATGTTGGTAACAAAAATAAAGTTAGGCAGTAGCTTGCCTGCTTTATCAAATACGGGGAAGTATTTTTGGTCACCTTTCATGGTGTAAACCAAGGCTTCAGAAGGCACATCTAAAAACTTTTCTTCAAAACTGGCCGTCAATACAATTGGCCATTCAACTAATGAGGCCACTTCTTCTAATAAGCTGTCTTCAATATCGGCAACGCCGCCTAATTTGGCTGCAGCGGCTTCAGCATCGGCTTTAATCAGTGATTTACGCAGGTGATAATCGGCAAGGACTTTTCCTTGCTCTTTAAGCGCGGCGAGGTAGTTGTCTGCATGATCCAATTCAAAGCTCGCTTGGCCCATAAAGCGATGTCCGCGAATTACGCGGTCAGATTTAATCCCAAGTAATTCGCCAGAAACTATTTCGCTACCTAGTAACATGGTCACTGTGTGCACAGGGCGAATAAACTGCGTTTTGTTGTAACCCCAACGCATTCGTTTTGGAATAGGTAACTTGTCTAACGCTCGCTGTGCCATGTCAGTAATTAAGCTTTTTGTTTCAACGCCAACTACTTTAGCTTGATGAACTAACCATTCACCTTTATCGGTCACTAAACGTTCGGCCTGTTCAACAGTAATACCGTTACCACGCGCCCAACCTTGTGCTGCTTTAGTTGGATTACCGTCTGCATCAAATGCTGAACTGACTGCGGGTCCACGTTTTTCAATCACTTTATCGGCTTGAGCTTGTGCTAAACCAATGACATTAATCGCTAAACGTCGAGGGGCTGCGTACCAAGTTGCAGATTCAAAAGGTAAATCTGCTTTGGTTAATTCATCGGTAAAGTTTGCTAGAAATGATTCGGCTAAAGTGCGCAGTGACTTTGGCGGTAACTCTTCGGTACCAATTTCAATGAGTAAGTTTTCAAAATTCATTCGTTACCTCTACTTACACATTGGGAAGCCAAGAGCTTCACGTGCTTGATAATAAGATTCTGCAACACCTTTTGCCATCGTGCGAACGCGAAGAATATAACGCTGGCGTTCGGTAACTGATATAGCATGGCGAGCATCAAGTAAGTTGAAAGCATGTGATGCTTTCATGACTTGCTCGTAAGCAGGTAATGGTAGCGGTTTTTCGAGTGATAAAAGGTGATGGCACATTTTTTCACACTGGTCGAACAGGGTGAACATAAAGTCGACATCGGCATGTTCAAAGTTATAAGTTGATTGCTCAACTTCGTTCTGATGGAAAATATCACCATAAGTGACACGACCTAAAGGTCCGTCGGTCCAAACAAGATCGTATACACTATCAACTTCTTGAATATACATCGCTAGACGCTCAAGTCCGTAAGTGATCTCACCGGTAACGGGGCTGCATTCAATGCCGCCGACTTGCTGGAAATAAGTAAACTGAGTCACTTCCATTCCATTAAGCCAGATTTCCCAGCCCAATCCCCAAGCACCTAATGTTGGTGATTCCCAATTGTCTTCAACAAAGCGAATATCATGTATTTGGGTATCAATGCCGAGGGCTTCAAGTGAGCCAAGATAAAGTTCTTGGATGTTGTCTGGCGATGGCTTGAGGACTACTTGGAATTGATAGTAATGTTGTAGGCGATTAGGGTTTTCACCATAACGTCCATCAGTAGGACGGCGAGACGGTTGCACATATGCACTGCTCATTGGCTCTGGGCCTAATGAACGCAAGAACGTCTGCGGGTGAAAAGTACCAGCGCCAACTTCCATATCCAGAGGTTGAACAATAGCGCAACCTTGTTGCGCCCAATATTCCTGAAGGGTTAGAATAAAACCCTGAAATGTCTTTACGTCGTGTTTCGTCGTCATGTCTACTACTGTCAGGCTATTAATAGAAAATGGTTATGATTATACCTTGTCGAGCAAGGCAGATGTAGGTTATTTTTTAACGTATACATAAAAACGTTAATGGGACTCTAGTATGCAAGTTAACCGATGTGGTTGGGTAAGTGAAGATCCTTTATATCAGCAATACCACGATACGGTTTGGGGACGACCTCAATTTGATCCCAAACAGCTTTTTGCTAAGTTATGTTTAGACGGTCAGCAGGCTGGATTATCGTGGCTTACTATTTTAAAAAAGCAGCAAAACTATGAGCAATTTTTTGCCAATTTTGAGCCCAGTATTATTGCCCAATATGATCAACACAAGGTGGAAGCATTAATGCTTGAACCGGGTATTGTGCGTAATCGACTTAAAATAAACTCGATCATCAAAAATGCCAAAGCCTATATGGCTTTTGTAGAGCAGGGTAATGATTTTGCTACTTTTTTGTGGGATTTTGTCGGCGGTTCGCCTAACGTTAATCAGTTTGAATCATTGAGTCAAGTTCCAGTGCAAACTCCTGAGTCTGAAGCTATGTCTAAGGCATTAAAAAAGCTTGGCTTTAATTTTGTCGGGCCCACAATTTGCTATGCGTTTATGCAGGCGGTGGGGATGGTTAATGACCACACCACAGATTGTCATTGTTATGGGCAGTTTTAATGAGTCTTGATCGATAATAAAAAGGGCTGTTCCACGTGGAACAGCCCTTTTTTGTCTAAGTCACTTTATTGTAAGTTAACATATTAACTGGTTTAGATTTTCTCGAAGAAAAATGGTTTACGTTGGTGTTTATCACCATTTAGTTGATCCATGGTTTCTGAGTTAAACAACTTACCATTGACCATGGTATAAGTGACTTTATC
The DNA here is from genome assembly GCF_040310185.1 of Shewanella sp. T24-MNA-CIBAN-0130. Taxonomy (NCBI): domain Bacteria; kingdom Pseudomonadati; phylum Pseudomonadota; class Gammaproteobacteria; order Alteromonadales; family Shewanellaceae; genus Shewanella; species Shewanella sp. T24-MNA-CIBAN-0130. The sequence goes on from NZ_JBEOPP010000016.1 coordinate 53,235, forward strand.
AGTAGTTCTGATATCGGCTAATGGATCGCCATCAACCACTATTAAGTCTGCCAACTTACCGACTTTAATAGAACCTAGTTGATGGTCCATTCCAAAGGTAATAGCAGGATTTATGGTCGCGGTTTTTAACACCTCCATATTACTCATTCCACCTTGAGCAAACATCCACATTTCCCAGTGAGCGGCTAGACCTTCACGTTGACCGTGTGCACCAATATTGGGTTTTACGCCGAGTTCATTGAGTTCATTTGCTACACGCGCCACGTTAAAGTGGTTGTAATGTGCGTCGGGTGCTGTGGTTCTGCGCATTGAACGTGCATCTAAAATATCGTGTGGTACATACATGCTTAGCCGAGGGTGAGCCCAAACATCGGTTTTGTCATACCAGTAGTTTTCGCCGGAAATACCACCATAGGCGACAACCAGTGTCGGGGTGTAATGGACTTCCGTCTGGCTCCAAAATTGTTTGATGTCGTTATAAATCGAGGCAACGGGTAATGAGTGCTCTACCGTTGTGTGGCCATCGGCAATCATTGACAAGTTATGTTGTAATAAACTGCCGCCTTCTGGTACCACCATCATTTCAAGTTCGCGTGCCGCGGCGATAATTTGCTGGCGCTGATCGCGACGTGGTTGGTTATAGCTTTTAACACTAAAGGCACCAACTTTTTTAAGACGCTCTAAATGGAATTTAGCATCATCGAGCGAGTCAACGTGCGAGGTGTAACCGGGTAGATTTGCGCCATACAAAATGGTACCGGTTGAAAAAATTCGTGGCCCAACAATTCTGCCGGATTTTTGCTGCTCAGAAGCGGCAAATATTTCAGTGGTGTCATTTGATGGATCATGGATCGAGGTCACCCCAAGTGATAAACCTGAATACAATGCCCAGTTTTGCTGTGGAATAATTTCATCATCTGCTTGACCTCCATGAGCGTGGGCATCGAATAAGCCTGGCATAATCGTTTTGCCGCTGATGTCGATGACTTGGGCGTCTTTAGGAATAGTGGTATTAGCACCGCCGACGCTAACAATTTTATTGTCTTTAACAATGACAACACCATTGTCGATCACCTTGTCATTTTCCATGGTGATTACTTTGCCGCCAGTAAACACCACGGTTCCACGTGGAACATCAGCGTTGTCTTTAAAACCCAGAGAGGTGATTGTAGGTTCAACTTTGGTTTCAGACTTTCCATATTGAGTGTCAACTTCTGCTTGATATAAGTCTGGGCCTAAGGTCCAATAAAGTTGGTTGTTTTTTCCGTTCCAGCTAATGCTTTCACCTGCTCTGGTACTCAATTGGATGATAGGCAAATTAGTGGCTTTAGGGCCAATAGCAATGGTTTCACCGTGTTTTGCAAAAGGCGTCACATACACTCTAAAGCGTTCTGCAAACGCTAAGTGCTCACCGTTTGGAGATAGACGAAACTCAGTGGCATGCTCACTGGTGTAATGGGTCCGTTTTTCAAAACCATTCATGCCGATGGATGCGAACTCTGGTGTCTCATCTGAATCCATAAAGTAAACCCGTTCTGGGTCCGCGCCAAATTGGGGCTGATGGCCACTGGCAGTTAGTTTGGTATTCTGTTTACCCTTGATATCGACTTTATATAAACCAGGTTCTTGTGACCAAGTCCGTGGTGTTATGTCGCCACCACGCGCTTTACGGTAAACAACATAGTCGCCATTAGGTGAAAAGGTCGGTTCAACATATTTACCAGGCTCACTGGTTAGTACTTTAGCTTTGCCACCACGGGTGCTAACGACCCTAACGGTGCCTTGTAGTTGGTCTGTCCAAGTGGTAAACACAATATCTTTGCCGTCTCGAGACCATTGTGGGAACAGTTCATTTATATCTTCGTCTAAACGCGTTAGACGTGTTTTTTTACCATTATTTATATTACGGATCCAAATTTTACCTAGAGCCTCAAACACCACTTTGTTGCCGTCTGGTGACACTTGTGCCATACGTAGCATTTTTACATTAAACTCATCTTGGTCGAGATTTTGGGTAAAACGGACCGAGGGTTGAATGTCTCGTTGAGCCTTAACACTAAATGGAATGTCACAGACTTGTTTGCTGTCTACGTCGAGTTTGTTTATTTTACCTTTAGCCCAAAATACGATGTGCTTGTTGTCATTGGTCCATGACATTGTCGGGTAAACACCATGGATTGCCCAGGTTTCCTGCATATCACGATCAAGCTTGTCATAAAGCTTGGTTTCTTTACCTGAGGTTAAATCGACAGAATATAACGTCGATTGGAATCCATCGCGTTTGATGTATGCCAGTGTTTTACCATCAGGACTTGGTGTTGGACGAATTGCACCACCGGTACCTTCGATTATGACTTCTATATCACCCGTCTGAGTATCGTAACGCTTTATTTTATAAATGCCTTTAACTGAGTCTTTAGAGTAGTGAAAGGTTTTGCCTGGGGTGGCATCTTGGCTGAAGTAGATGTAACGCCCATCGGGTGAGTAAGCGGGTTCGCCTAAATCTTTTTGTTCATTTGGGCGCTCTGTAAGTTTAACGCCTTCACCCCCTGCGATGTGATACATCCATACTTCACCAGCTCCTAAGCTGCGGGTACCGGTAAAATGTTTTCTGGCCACCAGGTATTGTGAGTCTGGACTCCAGGCAGGGCTATTTAATAGACGGAACGTTTCGGTGGTAATGGGGTGGGGATTAGTGCCATCGGCATTCATAATCCAAATATTATCGCCGCCATCCTCGTCAGAGGTAAAAGCAATATATTTACCATCAGGACTATAAACGGGCTGCATTTGCCAAGCAATACCTTGTGCTAGTGGGGTTGCTTCACCACCAGCAATCGGTATTTGGTAAATGTCGCCTAATAGATCAAACACAAGGTGTTTACCGTCTGGTGACACATTGATATTCATCCAAGTACCTTCAGAAACATTAATGTCTATTTTTGTCAGAGGTGCACTTTCAGGCGCATTGACGAGCCATTTGGTTTTTTCAACTTCAGCAAAGGCTGCTGTATTTAGCCCTAACGTTAATGCCAGCGCGGTATAAAGTGGTGTTAGTTTTTGTGTAAACATAAATTATCCGTTATTTTTTTAGTTTGTTGTTGGCTTTGTTATTCTAGTTTTTTATTTTACGAATAGCGTTAAATCAGTTCATTTATTCTTAATTCTTATATTAAGTATGAGGTTGAAATGAATTTAATGGCCCCCTTTATCGCATAATTAACGCATAAGGGGTACTACAATTCTGTTTCAATTGATGATGTATATTAACAACTTAATCATGTTGACCCATCGCAAGCGAAGTTTGCAATGAGTTTTTCGGGATAACGTCAGTAATAGAAATGGGTAAATGTGCTGCAGATATTAATGTATCAAGCTTAATTTGAGATGAGTTCTATTTAATGAATGTGGCTAAATTTATTATTTACAGCTTAGCTAAGGATGATTAGATCACCAGGCTGAATTAATCCGCCATTGATGACTCTACACGTAACACCACCACGCCAATCTGGCGTTAATGCCTGTTCTAGACCTGCATGCGCGAGTTCCATTTTTTTACAGGGATCGGTTTCGCCGGTGATCTGCAATCGAAGCTCAGTTCCAATGGTGATAATTTTGCCAACATCAGCGGCGCTAAATTGGTAGCCGTTAATTAATAAATTGGCTCGACGAGTTAACCAATCTAAATCTGTTTTGACCTGTTGGCAGGCTATTTGCCATTGCGGTTTCGACAATACGGTAACTTGGCGTTTGCCTGGTCGGCCAAAAACATCATTTTCCACCCCTCGCGCTAAGGTCACATTGGCACATAAAGCGGGTTTCATTGCGCCGCGTTTTGCCGTTTTGTATGCGATAGCTTCCAAGGTGATAGTCATTATTTACAATCCTTTTTTGAGCAAGTAATGGTAAGGGGCTTTACTGATATCGAAGGCAATTAACGTGTGGTCCATAAATTCACAAAAACTGGGGATATCACGAGTCGTAGCCGGATCATCTGCAATGATGAGTAATGTTTCACCTTCGGCCATTTTTCGAACGGTTTTACGGATCATCATTACAGGTTCTGGGCAGCGAAGTCCAAGTGCATCGAGTTGGTATTGTGCTTGGGTGTAAATATCGGTCATTGAGTGTTATCTATTTTAACTAATCTAATTAGCGCTAATATTACTCTTGTGATTTATGCTTGCCAAGTTTGCTATTAATTTATGTTTTTTTAACGTTTTTTATTTTGCCTAAAACATGTTTCACGTGGAACATTAGCCAAAGTAGGAAAAGAAAAAAATAAAAAAACGAGCCAAAATAGCTCGTTTTTTATTACTGATCATTAATCAGCTTGGCATTGGTAACCTTATACGCGTTCGAATACGGTTGCGATACCTTGACCTAAACCGATACACATAGTGGCAAGACCAAGTGTTGCATCTTTTTCTTCCATTAAGTTAATCAGGGTTGTTGAAATTCGTGCGCCTGAACAACCTAGTGGGTGGCCTAATGCAATCGCGCCACCGTTAAGGTTAATCTTCTCATCGACGACATCTTGCAAGCCAAGATCTTTAACACAAGGTAAAGACTGTGCAGCAAAGGCTTCATTCAATTCGATAAGGTCTAAATCTGCAACAGACAAACCGGCACGAGTTAATGCTTTTTTGGTTGCGGGTACTGGGCCGTAACCCATAATGGCTGGATCACAACCCGCAACAGCCATAGAGCGGATACGAGCTCGAATCGTTAACCCAAGGGCACGCGCTTTTGACTCTTCCATGACCAACATAGCAGAAGCACCATCTGATAATGCTGATGATGTACCCGCTGTCACAGTACCGTTAACTGGGTCGAATGCCGGACGTAAACCCGCAAGCGACTCGAGTGTTGTTTCAGGACGGATAACTTCGTCATTCATCACTTTAATCAGTGTGCCGTTTGCGTCGTGGCCTTCAATACCCCAAATTTCTTTGGCAAAACGACCTTCAATCGTTGCTGCATGAGCACGCTGATGAGAGCGCACGGCAAACGCATCTTGTTGTTCGCGAGTAACACCATACATTTTACCCAACATTTCAGCGGTCAAGCCCATCATGCCTGATGCTTTTGCAACACGGTTTGCGAGGCCTGGATGGAAATCAACACCGTGGTTCATTGGTACATGACCCATGTGCTCAACACCACCAATAATGAAGGTGTCACCTTGGCCGGTCATAATGGCACGAGCCGCTTGGTGAAGGGCATCCATTGACGAACCACATAAACGGTTTACGGTAACGGCGCCAGCTGTTTTAGGAATACCAGCTAATAATGATGCGTTACGAGCAATGTTGAAACCTTGTTCAAGGGTTTGCTGCACACACCCCCAAATCACATCTTCAATGTCATTAGGGTCTAGTTGTGGGTTACGCACTAATAGCGCTTTCATTAGTTCTGCAGACAAGGTTTCTGCACGTACATTTCTAAATACCCCAGCCTTAGAACGGCCCATTGGGGTACGAATGCAGTCTACGATAACAGCTTGTTTCATGATTTAATTCCTTTCCCGCTAATTAGGCTTGGTAGTAACTACCGTTGTTGGCTGCAAGTGCACGCATTGCATCGGTAACTTGATACAAGCCACCCAGATGTGCGTATTTGTCTGCTAGGGCAACAAAGTTTGCTACGCCCATGGTGTCTAAGTAACGGAATACACCGCCGCGGAATGGTGGGAAACCAATACCGTAAACCAGACCCATATCGCCTTCAGCAGGTGATGCAATAATATCTTCTTCTAAACAACGGACGGTTTCGATGATCATCGGGATCATACAACGAGCGATAATATCATCAGACTCGAATGCCTTTAATTCACCAAAAGTGGCGTGCAATAATTCATAGCTTGTTGGATCAATGTCTTTCTTCGGTTTACCGCGACGGTCGACAGAATAAGCATAGAAACCTTTGGCATTTTTTTGACCTAGACGCTTGTTTTCAAACATAATATCGATAGCATCTTTGCCATTTTTACCCATGCGGTCAGGGAAGCCTTCTGCCATTACAGCTTGGGCGTGATGACCGGTATCTAAACCTACTACGTCAAGTAAGTATGCTGGGCCCATAGGCCAGCCAAACTGTTTTTCCATCACTTTATCGACAGCAGCAAAATCAGCACCTTCAGCGAGTAGACCACTAAAGCCGGCAAAATATGGAAACAATACTCGGTTAACGAAGAAGCCTGGGCAATCATTTACCACAATTGGGGTTTTGCCCATTTTGCTAGCGTAAGCCACTACGGTTGCGATGGTTTCTTCAGAGCTATGCTCACCACGGATAATTTCAACTAATGGCATTTTATGCACAGGGTTAAAGAAGTGCATACCGCAGAAACGTTCTGGTTTCTTCAGGCTTTTTGCCAATAAATTGATTGAGATGGTCGAAGTATTTGACGCAATAATGGCATCTTCAGATACGTATTGTTCGACTTCTGCAAGCACTGTCGCTTTCACTTTTGGATGTTCAACAACGGCTTCTACAACGATATCGCTATGTTTAATGGCGGCATAATCTAATGAAGGAGTAATGTTGTTTAATACTTTAGCCATTTTCTCTGGCGTAGAGCGGCCTCGAGCAACTTGAGTCGTAAGGATTTTAGCTGCTTCGTTTAAGCCTAACTCTAATGCTGGCTGAGCGATGTCTTTCATGACAATCGGCGTGCCTTTGCTGGCACTTTGGTATGCAATACCACCACCCATGATACCTGCACCCAATACCGCGGCTTGGTTTACATCATGAGCCAGCTTACCGGCTTTCTTTGCTTTACCTTTTACAAATTGGTCATTTAAGAAAATACCAATTAGGGCTTGGGCAACGTCTGTTTTAGCCAATTTAATGAAAGCCTGTGCTTCCACTTTTAATGCGCCATCACGATCTAAACCTGCAGCGTGTTCAATAACATTCACAGCGGCCATTGGCGCGGGATAATGTTTGCCTGCAACTGAGAACACCATGCCTTTCGCTGTGGCAAAAGACATCATGGCTTCAAGCTTTGGTAACTGTAATGGTGATTGCTTTTTGGTACGTCGGGCTTGCCAATCAAGGCTGCCATTAAGTGCATCATGCAACATTTGGATCGCTGCGGCTTGTAAATTCTCTGGTGCAACAACGGCATCAATAGCACCTACTTTTAAGGCATCTTCTGGGCGTTGATCTTTAGCCGTGGTGATCCACTCAAGCGCATTATCTGCACCAATCACTCTAGGCAATCGCACTGTGCCACCAAAACCAGGAATAAGACCTAATTTTGTTTCTGGTAACCCGATACGAGCATTGGTATCTGCAACACGTAAGTCAGTTGCTAAAATGGTTTCACAACCACCACCAAGCGCAAAACCGTTTACGGCAGAGGCCGTTGGGAACGGTAAGTCTTCTAGCTTATTGAATACCGCGTTGGCTTGTTCAACCCAAGCTAACAAGGTTGCATCGTCTTGTTGAAATAGGGTTAAGAATTCAGTGATGTCTGCGCCAACAATAAAAGTGCTTTTTGCTGATGTCAGCAATAAGGCTTTAATGTCAGTGTTTTGTTTGATGCTGTCTAGCGCGGCATCAAGAGAGGCTATGGTTTCTCTGTCAAATTTGTTTACCGAACCTTGTGCGTTAAAGCACAGTTTGGCAATATTATCTTCAAGTAACTCAACCTGAATGGTAGGGCTTTGGTAGATCATTGCTTGCTTCCTTATTGCTTAAAAGCGACTTCCACATCTTATTTTACTGTGCAGTTATCAAGCTTGAATCACAGCGGTTTCGGCCATCTATTGACCAGCTAATTATCAGTGTGCGACTAAATGAGACAAATTACAACAACCAATTTAAACGGCCGTTTAATTTCTTATCATCTAGGGAGGAGTTTTTATGTTTGTGATAGACTGATCAAGTTAACACTTATTAAAAAAGGGATACTCAATGGATCTGTTAGCCCATCTATATCATGCACACATCGGTGAGCTAAATCGTCGAGTCGCTGAAATTTGTCTGCGTGAGAATATTTCAGGATTAGTTATTCATTCTGGTCAGCCGCACCGACAGTTTTTAGATGATTTAAACTATCCCTTTAAAGTGAACCCGCAATTTAAAGCTTGGTTGCCGATTTTAGATAATCCTAATTGTTGGATTATTGCCAACGGCCAAGATAAACCGCGTTTAGTATTTTACCGTCCGGTCGATTTTTGGCACAAGGTGAATGATTTGCCTGATGCCTTTTGGACTGAGCATTTCGAGATTGAATTATTAACCAAAGCGGATCATATTGCCGAATATTTACCCAAAGAGATAACTCAATGGGCGTATGTTGGTGAGCATTTGGATGTTGCAGATGTATTAGGATTTACCTCTCGAAATCCCGATGCTGTGATGAACTACTTACATTTTCATCGTGCGGATAAAACCGAATATGAACTTGAGTGCATGCGCCGAGCGAATCAAATTGCCGTAAAAGGTCATTTAGCGGCCAAAAATGCTTTTTATAATGGCGCTAGCGAGTTTGAAATACAGCAGCGTTATTTGCTCGAAATTGGCCAGGGTGAAAACGAAGTGCCTTATGGCAATATCGTCGCATTAAATCAAAATGCCGCTATTTTGCATTACACTGCTTTAGAACATATAAACCCAGCACAGCGTTTATCATTTCTCATTGATGCTGGGGCCAGTTATCACGGCTATGCTGCTGATATAACAAGAACTTATGCATTTGAAAAAAACCGATTCTGTGAACTAATTGATGCACTCAATAAGGTGCAATTAGCCATCATTGACACCATGAAACCCGGGGTTAAATACACCGATCTCCACATTGCGACTCACGAGCACATTGGTCAGTTATTGATTGATTTTGGCTTGGCTAATGGTACGGTTGAGCAGTTAGTTGCCCAAGGCATTACCCGAGCATTTTTCCCCCATGGCTTAGGTCATATGTTGGGGCTACAAGTCCATGATATGGGCGGTTATGCTCATGATGAACGTGGTACTAATGTCGCCGCGCCAGATGATCACCCATTTTTACGTTGCACCCGAGTGTTAGCAGCAAATCAGGTACTCACCATTGAACCTGGTATTTACATTATCGATACCTTGCTTGAGCAACTATCTGCAACCGCTAAGCTAGCCATTAATTGGCAAACTGTTGCTGAGCTGCGTCCATTTGGTGGTATTCGTATTGAAGATAATGTGATAGTGCATCATAACCGAGTGGAAAACATGACAAGAGAGTTTGGTTTAGTTGATTGAATATTATTCAGTTCCAACAGCTAATGTATTGATTCAAGAAGAGATAAAGCATAGTCGCTTTATCTCTTTGTTATTTCATTGTCCACACCCAAATGATATGAAGTTAGCACTTACTGACATAAAGCGGCAATATCCTGGAGCGAATCATTATTGTTATGCTTTTGTCTCTGGCAGCCCTGAAAACACCATTGATATGGGGTCCAGTGATGATGGTGAACCATCAGGTAGTGCCGGCAAACCCATGTTAGCGTGCTTACAAGGCGCAAACATGGGTGAGCTTGGTGCTATTGTGGTGCGTTATTTTGGTGGCACCAAGTTGGGTGTCGGTGGTTTAGTGCGTGCTTATACTTCGGGTATCAAGCAAGGATTAACGCAAATACACACTCAGGTGAAGCATTTAAGGTATCGGGCAAGCTTAGTGTGCCATTATGCACAACTAACTGATGTTGAGTATTTAGTTGCTCAACATGATGGCGTGGTGACGGATAAAATGTTTAGCGACATTGTTGAAATACACTTTGAGCTGGCTAAATCACACCATCAGGCTTTTAATCAAGCATTAGCGACACTGACTCAGGGCCAACTACAAGTAACGTTTACAGTTTGAGCTATGACTAACTTATGCCAGAATGTCACTCAATAGTTAAATCCGACGCAGCACAACTTAAACAGAATCCTTAATGCAATATAAAACAATTATTAGAATCACAGGTTTGCTGATGGGGTTATTTTCAATCACCATGTTGCCGTCAGCATTAGTGGCTATCTTGTATAAAGATGGTGGCGGTACTGCTTTTATTCAGGCCTTTTTTGTCAGTATTTTTTTAGGCTTTTTATTGTGGTACCCCAACCGTCATCAAAAAGGTGATCTACGAACTCGTGAAGGTTTCTTGATTGTGGTGCTGTTCTGGACAGTGCTGGGATCCATAGGTGCGCTGCCGTTTATTTTTGCTAATAACCCCGATTTAAGTTGGACCGACAGTTTTTTTGAATCATTTTCAGCCTTAACCACCACGGGCGCTACCGTGATTGTTGGGCTAGATAATTTACCTAAGTCAATATTGTTTTATCGCCATTTACTGCAGTGGATGGGTGGTATGGGTATCATCGTTTTAGCCGTAGCCATTTTACCGCTGTTGGGTATTGGTGGTATGCAGCTGTACAAAGCTGAAGTACCAGGCCCGGTTAAAGACACTAAAGTGACCCCTCGCATCGCCGAAACAGCTAAGGCTTTATGGTATATATACTTTTTGCTCACTACCGCTTGTGCTTTAGCATTCTACTTTGCTGGTATGGATGCATTTGATGCGATTTGTCATTCATTTTCGACCATTGCGATTGGCGGTTTTTCTACTCATGATGCGAGTATAGGCTATTTTGAAAGCCCGTTAATTAATGTGATTTGTGCTGTTTTCTTGCTCATTGCGGCAGCCAATTTTAGCTTGCACTTTGCTGCATTTACTCGCCGTGGTATTAACGTTAAGGTCTACCTAAAAGACGCGGAGTTTAGGGTTTTGATTGCCGTGCAACTGGTGTTGACCGCAATCTGTTTTGCGACATTATACCAGTCAGGTATTTACGATACTCCTGAGAAAACCCTTGATTATGCCTTCTTCCAAGTGGTATCGATTTCAACTACCGCAGGTTTTGGTACTGAAGATTTCCATTCTTGGCCGTTGTTTTTACCGATTTTATTAATATTCTCAAGTTTTATTGGTGGGTGTGCTGGTTCTACTGGCGGCGGCATGAAAGTCATCCGCTTCATTCTACTTATTTTGCAAGGTTCACGTGAGCTAAAACGATTAGTTCATCCTAAGGCTTTGTATTCCATTAGGATCGGCTCAAAGGTATTACCCGATAGAATTATTGATGCGGTGTGGGGATTCTTTTCCGCTTACGCATTAGTATTTGTGACGTGTATGGTGATTTTAATGGCCATGGACATGGACGCCATTACCGCATTCAGTGCCACTGCCGCGAGTTTAAATAACTTAGGACCCGGTCTGGGTGATGTGGCATCAAATTATGCCAGTATTTCAGACGGTGCCAAGTGGGTACTGGTGATGGCGATGTTATTTGGTCGATTAGAAGTGTTCACCTTATTGGTGTTATTCACCCCTACGTTTTGGAAAAATTAATGATGAAAACTGCAATTCTGTACTCTACAGTCGATGGGCAGACGCTGGCAATTTGTCAGCAAATCAAGCAAATTTTAATGACAAATGGCGAGCAGGTTAGGGTGGTTAACCTAGCGGAGGCTGACGCGGATGATTTAGTTTGTGTCGATAAAGTCGTTATTGGTGCCAGTATTCGATATGGCAAACATCGACCAGAATTGTTCAAGTTTGTTGAGCAACACAAAGCCATACTCGATACCAAGCGGAACAGTTTTTTTAGCGTAAACGTTGTGGCAAGAAAGCCTGAAAAAAACACTCCAGAAACCAATCCTTATATGGTGAAGTTTTTAGGACTCTCGGCTTGGAAGCCTCAGCTATTAGGCGTCTTTGCGGGTAAGATAGATTACCCTCGTTACGGTTTCTTCGATAAGTTTATGATCCGATTTATCATGTGGATGACCAAAGGACCGACCGATACACAGGGAACGTTCGAGTTTACGGATTGGAGTAAAGTCGATGATTATGCCAAACAAATAACAGGGCAAATGTAACCTCATGACACCAACAGCGTGTCCAATGACATATTATTGGGCACACTATTCACTCTCAACGCTATTTAAGCCTTTATGTTAGTTAAGCGCAGTAGCGTCGATGTAGAATAGAGATAACTTCGGTTACTTGCTCATTTTTAAGCGTGTAATAAACCACTTGTGAGCTCTTACGAGTGTTGACCAAATCTTGGGTACGCAGTACCGCTAAATGCTGTGACAATGCTGATTGGCTCAGCGGCACTGTCTCATTTAACTCCGTGACACTTAATTCTTGTTCTAACAATAAACATAAAATCATTAAGCGGTAAGGATTCGCAATGGCTTTTAACCATTGTGCAGCCGTTTCGGCATTAATAAGCATCGTTGCGACATCGATATCTTGCTTCATGAGTGTCCTTATGTAACCTTTAATTGCGAGTTAGTCTGGGTTCAGTTTTGTTTTCTATATCATAATACTTTTGCTTCATAGAGATCTCAATTTAAACGATTAAATATATGAGCCATTTCTAATTTGTGATCTTTGCAGGGGTTTTAAGAGACTTTTTTTGCCAAACTGATGAAAATCAATCAGCAATGAGAATCAAAAATGGCCAATGTTTTAGTGTTGTATTATTCTCGGGGTGGCCACACCGCACATATTAGCCGTGCAATTTCAGAGCAAATTCAATCCCAAGGCGATAATTGTGATGTGATGAATATTCAAGATAAAACCCCAATCGATTGGTCTAAATACCAAGCTGTTGCGTTAGGGGCTTGTGTCTTATATGGCTCATATCACAAATCGGTGTTTGAATTTGTTCGTGAAAATCAGCGACACTTGTCGCAGTTACCCAATAGTTTTTTTTGCGTCAATGTCGTCGCTCGCAAGCCAGAAAAACGCATCCCCGAGAACAATAAATACTTACAGAAGTTTTTAACCTTATCGGCGTGGAAACCCCAAGATGTCAAAATTATTGCCGGTAAAGTCGATTATCCTTCTTGGCCTTGGTATGACAGCTTAATGATCCGCCTTATTATGAAGATGACCGATGGCCCCACCGATCCTACTGCAATTATTGATTATACTGATTGGGACGATGTGAAGGCCTATGCTGACCATATTACCCATTTAGCGTCTTCTGGAGTCGTCATTGCCTAAGCAATATTAATAACGCCAAAATTTAGGGTGAAACAACACTGCGACAGTCAGTATTTCCAAGCGCCCTAATAACATTCCTAGTGCCAATGCCCATTTTGCTACGTCAGGAAGTGGAGCAAAGTTTCCTGCTGGGCCAATAATAGGACCAAGGCCTGGTCCGACGTTGGTGACCGCAGTAATCGCTCCTGTAAAGCTGGTCATTGGGTCTAACCCTGTCAGTACTAATGTAATTGAAAGCACTAATATCACGATAACCATCAGCATAAAAAACGCCATGATTGAGCGGACAATATCATCACGAATACGATGGCCATTGTATTTGTCTTTAAACACCCCGTTAGGATGAAACTGTTGTTTAATTTGTTGACGCATAATTGAGAATGCGATTTGGAAACGAAATATTTTTATCCCACCAGATGTTGAGCCAGAACAACTGCCAATAAACATTAGAAATAGAAATATCACACTGGCGAAAGCCCCCCAAGATTGATAGTCCGTTAACCCATAACCTGTGGTAGTGATAACCGAAATGACATTGAAGCTGGCTAATCTTAATGCATCTAAAAAGTCTATTTGCTGGTGTTGCCAAAGCCAAAAGGCTAACGAAAATGACACCAGTAACACAAAGCGTAAAAATCCTTTTACCTGTTGATCATTCCATAAGCGTAAGCTGCGTTGCTGTATGGTTTGTACAAACATCAATAACGGCAATCCGCCTGCCAACATAAACACGATACTCACCCAATGAGCCGAATGTGAAAAGATGGCCATTGATTTATCTGAGGTTGAGTATCCTCCGGTCGATAATGTTGTCATTGCATGATTGATTGCCTCAAACCAGTGCATGCCAGCAAGGTGATAAGAATATGCACATAGCATTGTTAATGCCGCATAAATCAAGAATAAGTGTTTAGCCATATGCTGGGTGCGGGGGATCGTTTTGTCACTCCAATCAGAGGATTCGGTCCTAAATAAGCGCATACCCCCCACATTCAAAAACGGTAGGATTGCCACGGCCATGACAATAAAGCCTATGCCGCCAAGCCATTGTAATAATGAACGCCAGACTAAAATACTATGGTCCATATTATCTAAACCAGATAAAACCGTTGAACCTGTGGTGGTAATGCCTGACATAGTTTCAAAAAAAGCGTCGGTATAATTAATACCGTGATAAAGCGTGAAGGGTAAGGCTGCAAATAAGCTGACCACAAACCAAGTTACACTTGTCAGCATAAACATGTCGCGGATGTTGAGGTTGAAATGATGGTGTCGGCCATTTTGAATACACAGAATGGCGATAAAGCCGGTAAACAACCCAGAGATCATAAAGTCTCCAATGGTTTCTTCAGCATAAAACAGTGCAAAAGCCATTGGTACCAGCATAAATCCTGTTAGTATCGCCAGAAAAATACCGATAATGAAAATGATTTGTTTGAAGTTAAGCATAAGAACTTAAAAGAAAAATGCGCTAGGTTGAAATAACTTTTCTACGTCACCGATGAACTTCTTATTGACCAAGAATAAAATGACATGGTCACCCTGTTCGATTACCGTTCTATCGTGGCCCATTAACACCTCATCATTACGAACAATGGCGCCAATGGTGGTTCCTGGCGGCAGCTTGATATCACCAATTTTTTTCCCGACCACTTTTGAGGTACTCGAATCACCATGGGCGATGGCTTCAATGGCTTCTGCTGCACCACGGCGCAATGAATAAACATTACAAATATCACCTTGGCGAATATGCGTCAGCAGCGCTGAAATAGTAGCTTGTTGCGGAGAGATGGCGATATCAATGTTAGCTTCTTGTACTATATCAACATAGGCTTCACGTTGGATCAGCACCATGACTTTTTTAGCACCCATACGTTTGGCGAGTAGAGCGGACATAATATTGGCTTCATCGTCGTTAGTGACGGCGATAAACACATCGGTTTGATCTATGTGCTCTTCAAGCAATAATTCTTGGTCTGAGGCATCACCACAAAACACGGTGGTTTTTTCCAATTTTTCAGACAGTAACTCTGCGCGCTCTTGACGGTGCTCAATCAATTTAACCGAGTGAGTACGTTGTAGTTTTTGGGCAAGGCCAAAACCAATATTACCGCCACCGGCAATCATTATATTTCGGTACGAATTATCCAGTTTTTGCATCTCACTCATTACCGCGCGAATATGGCGGCTATCGGCGACGAAAAACACTTCGTCATCGGCTTCAATAATGGTGGTGCCACGCGGCATAATGGGACGACCTTGTCTAAAAATAGCCGCCACCCGGGTATCAATATTGGGCATGTGCTCACGTAATGTGGCGAGTGCGTTACCCACTAGTGGGCCACCATAATAGGCTTTAACCGCAACAAGGCTGAGTCTACCCTTCGCAAATTCAAGAACTTGAAGTGCACCAGGGTATTCGACCAATCTTTGTATGTAAGCGGTCACTAACTGTTCTGGTGCAATTAACTCGTCAATAATAAAACCGCCACGAGGTTTGGCATCTCCGCTTTTAATTTCACTGCTGATAAATAGTTTATCTTGAAGTTCCAAATAGGCTTCTGAGCGAATACGCGCAATTTTTGTCGGTGTGCCAAAAAGGCTATAAGCGATTTGGCAGGCAGACATGTTACATTCATCGCTGTTTGTTACTGCAATGAGCATGTCCGCGTCTTCTGCTCCCGCTTCTTTTAGTACACTCGGATGGGCGCCATGACCGACAACAACACGCAAATCAAATTTGTCTTGCAACAACCTTAGTCGAGCGCGATCACTGTCGACGAGTGTGATGTCGTTATTTTCACCGACCAAGTTTTCAGCTAATGTGCCGCCAACTTGTCCAGCCCCTAAAATAATAATTTTCATGGCTTGAGGTACATCCTTAAAGTGCTTTAACTAGGCGAGCGTAATAAAAGCCGTCCATATTGTCTTGTCCTGGCAAAATCTGCCAACCGATATCATCGAGATGAGTTTGTTGCTCTATCGGTACTAAACTCGCATCGGGTGTCCGTGTTAGAAATAGCTCAACTTGCTGGCTGTTTTCTTGGGGTAAAATAGAACAGGTTGCATATAATAAGCAGCCACCCGGTTTAAGCCATTGCCAGCAATGATCCAATATTTGTGTCTGTAAGTTGGCTAACTCTTCAATATCGCTATTTTTACGTAACCATTTTATATCAGGGTGACGACGAATAACGCCTGTGGCTGAGCAAGGTGCATCGAGTAATATGCGATCAAATTGCTGTCCTTGCCACCATGATGGGATATCAGCAGCATCGCCGTGAATAAGCTGCGCTTTTAAATGCAACCTGTCCAGATTTTGTTGTACTCGAGCTAGGCGTTTTTGATCAAAGTCGACTGCGACTAAATTAATATCGGGAGCAAGCTCTAGTAAATGGCAACTTTTGCCACCTGGTGCAGCACAGGCATCTAGGATCAATTCATCCGCCATTGGTGCCAGTAAGGTTGCAGCCCATTGCGCGGCGCCATCTTGAACAGAGACTGCTCCTTGCATAAAATCAGGTAAAGCGGTCACATCTTTTGCGCCTTCGAGCAATATAGCATCTTGGCTTGGGCCTGCTTGGGCGGGAATATCGTGTTGGGCTAATGCCGCTAAATAAGCATCACGTGTTTGTGATTGCTGATTATTACGCAGCCACATGGGTGGACGCTGATGGCTTTGCTCAATAATGTTTTGCCAATGGTCTGGATAAGCTCGTTGTAAGCGTTTAATAAACCAAGCTGGAGTATTAAAACGTAGGGTTTCGGAGTCGGTGTTTAAGGCGGCATCTTGGCGCTGTATAGTACGCAATACACCATTGACCACTTTTACCAAACCATCAAAACGTAACTGTCGGCAGGCTTCTGCCGTTTCAGAAATCGCGGCATGTGCCGGAATGCGAGTAAAGTAAAGCTGGTAACAACCGACAATCAACAATTGATGTAATATGCGCTGCTTTCCCTTAAACGGCTTGGCTAAGCAGTCGCTGACGCATTTGTCGAGTTGTGGCAATTGGCGCATAACGCCGTAACATAGTTCTGCTAATAGGGCTTTGTCTTTGCCATTTTGCAGGTGTTGTTGCTGATCGGGTAGCGCTACCGATAACGACATACCCTTTTCAAGTACTTCATAAATCGCTTTAGCTGCCAGTGCGCGCACATTCATGCTAGTTAGCCTCTTGGTTTAAACACACACCAGCGGTAAACCAATCACCACGAGCATTCAAAATATCGGCCACATTAAGTGGCTTTTTGTTGGGCAGTTGCATGGTCTGAATAATTAACTTGCCATCAGCGGTAGCCACTTCAATACCGAGTTTGGTTGCCGCGATAATGGTGCCCGGAGCTTCGTGACATACTTCTGCGGAATAATCAGCTTGCCAAACTTTAATGGTACTTTGATGATGCTCAAAATAGCTGACGGGCCAGGGATTAAATGCGCGGATGTCTTGCCATAATTGCTTGGCTGTTTTATGCCAATCAAGACGCGCTTCTTCTTTAGAGAGTTTTGCCGCGTAATTGGCGAGCGATTCATCTTGCTTTTGAGCCGTTAACGTCCCTTCGCTTAATCCTGCTAAAGCCTCAATTAATGCTTCAGGTCCTTGGGCTGCGAGTTTTTCATATAGACTGGCTGAGGTGTCGCTCGGTTCGATGGGTAAGCGGGTGTTAAACAGCATATCACCAGTGTCTAGGCCGATATCCATTAGCATAATGGTGACACCGGTTTCTGTGTCGCCTGCCCATAATGCTCGTTGGATAGGCGCGGCTCCACGCCAGCGCGGTAAAATTGAACCGTGAACATTAATACAACCTAAACGCGGAGTATCAAGGACTATCTTTGGTAAAATCAACCCGTAAGCAACAACAACCATGATATCGGCATTGAGGTGTGCTAATTCCGCTTGTGCCGCATCATTTCGTAATGATGCTGGTTGAAATACCGGAATGGCATGCGCTAATGCCAGTGCTTTTACTGGGCTTGCTGTAAGTTTTTTACCTCGCCCTGCGGGTCTATCGGGTTGAGTATAAGTCGCAATCACATCATGTTCAGAGTCGATGAGCGCTTGTAAATGTCTGGCAGCGAAATCCGGAGTACCGGCAAAGATAATTTTTAACGGTTTCAAATTTTTTCCTATACTTCTCTAGCATCTAAACGAGCTTCTTTTTCAAGCTTAGTTTTTATACGTTGGCGTTTTAATGGTGATAAGTAATCGACAAACAACTTACCTTTAAGGTGATCCATTTCATGCTGAATACAAACGGCAAATAACTCATCTGCTTCAATAGTGAACTCTTTACCGTGACGATCTAGGGCTTTGAGCGTGACAAATTCAGCACGGTCAACTTTGGCATAAATCCCCGGTACCGATAGGCAGCCTTCTTCATTTGCCAAGTCGCCACTACTGGCAATAATCTCAGGATTAATAAAAACGGTTGGGCGTTCTATCTCATCTTGTAAATCCATCACAATCAATTGTTGATGAAAATCCACTTGAGTAGCAGCGAGACCGATACCTTTCTCTAGGTACATCGTCTCGAGCATGTTATCAATTATAGTCTGTAATTGCGGACCAAAATCCGTCACAGGTAGCGCGATGGTGCGTAAACGTTCATCTGGAAATCGTAAAACATTAAGTAGTGGCATATATAAACTCTTCACAAGTCTGTCAAATTTCAGCCAGATAGCTATACTGGCCATTGCGATTAGGGTAATTTTAATCCTTACCGCTTATCAATAACAGCAAAAAGCTCTAATAAAGAGCTAAACAACATGGATCTCACCATGAAACGCTTACTTTTACTTGTTTTTTTATCATTAAATTTTTTTGGGGCTAACGCTGATACATTAACCCTAAAGGCGGGCCATCCTGACACGTATGTCGTTAAAAAAGGCGATACGTTGTGGGATATCTCTGGATATTTTTTGAATGACCCTTGGCGTTGGCCTAAATTGTGGGGTGTTAACCCGCAAATTGCTAATCCACATCTAATTTACCCTGGCGATAGACTGACATTAGTATTTATTGATGGTCAACCTCGTTTAGTGGTTAAGCAGCACATTCAGAAGAGTCCTGAAGGACGAGTCATATCCAAAGATGGCCCGATTCCTGCTGTTGATCTTGCCTTAATTAGACCCTATTTAGTACAAAATAGAGTTGTGGATCCTGCATGGTTATTGGAATTGCCGATTGTTATGAGCGGCGAGAGCCCATCAATTCATCATGTGGTCGATGACGTTGTCTATGTTAATGCGCAGCTTGAACAAGGCCTTAAAGTGGCAATTTATCAAACTGGACGTGAGTTTTTTGCTCCAAATAGCGGCGAATTATTAGGCCAGGAAATTATTTTAGCTTCGAGTGGGCGGGTTATTGAGTCTGGCGTTGTGTCAAAAGTTGAATTGCTCAGTAGCTTACGTGAAACCAAAGGTGGCTTTCATGTTGCCCCGGTAGAAGATGAAGCGTTAATGTCGGCTTATTTTATCCCAAAAGCGGCAGACTTAGGTGTTTCTACCTCTATTGTTGGTATAACAGGTAACATTCGTGAAGCTGGTAAGTTAGATGTCGTCTATCTTGATCGTGGTGCCAATGATGGTGTTGAGACTGGACATGTTTTTTCAATGTACCGCGATGGCGAAAACATTATTATTGATAATGAGGGTAATCCAGTTCGACCTATAGACCGTTCATCTTACGATAAAGTGCTGGCGAACTTTTCAGATGATACCGTGTATAAAATGCCAGATATTTTTCATGGTAATTTGATGGTTTTTAAAGTGTTTGATAAAACCAGTTTAGGTTTGATTATGTTCAATGAGCACCCCGTTCGAGTCGGTGATAAATTGACTAAACCAGATCCCTTGACCATTAAAGGTGAATAATTTCAGATAAACTGGTCGACTGGTTAGTTGTTTGTGCCGTATCTGGGCTAGGACCTGCTCGGATTCAACAATTATTAACTCAAATGGACGTTGAAGAAATTCGTCAACGTCTAGAGTTTGAACCTCAGGCCTTGCCTTTACCAGCAAGCCTATTGGCTAAATGTAGTATCGACTTTAATAAGGTCGAGCAAGCCCTAGCCTGGCTTGATTCGCAGTCCAATCACTATATTGTGACCCTCTCTGATCCACTTTATCCGCCATTACTTGCACAAATTAGCGATCCACCACAGGTATTATTTGTTAAAGGGTCGATAGAATCTCTTGTGTTACCGAGTATTGCAATGGTGGGAAGCCGTAATGCCTCTCGAGGCGGCTTAGATATAACGGCAGAACTCGCTTATCATTTAGCTCACCAAGGCTTTTCAATTACCAGCGGCATGGCTGCTGGTATTGATGGTGCAGCCCATAAAGCGACTCTGGCTGCTAATGGAACGACCATAGCAGTATTGGGCAGCGGGGTTGAGTGCATTTACCCTAAGCGTCATCAAAACTTGTATCATGACATTATCAATACAGGCTGTGTAATCAGTGAATATTGGCCAAGTATAGGGCCTTTTTCTGGTAACTTCCCTCGGCGTAACCGTATTGTCAGTGGCCTAAGCTTAGGCACTGTCGTGGTTGAGGCAAGTCGTAAAAGTGGTTCGTTAATTAGTGCTCGACTTGCAATGGAGCAAAACCGTGAAGTGTTTGCTGTACCAGGATCGGTGTTAGGGGGCTATAGTCAAGGTTGCCATGATTTAATTAAAAATGGCGCCAAACTTGTCGAGTCGGCTGTCGATATAATCGAAGAATTGGGCAGTTTATCTGATTATCACCTTGAACAATTGCATCTACGGCACCATATACGAGATAATGACATTTGTGATTTGCCATTTCCTCCGCTGTTATCTAGTGTAGGATATGAAACTACTGCGGTAGATGCAGTAGTTGAGGATAGTGGGAAACCAATAGATCTGGTGTTAATACAAATGCTTGAACTTGAGTTACAAGGGTGGGTTGCAGCAGTGCCCGGTGGTTACGTCAGACTAAAGAGGAGTTAGCCATGTTTGATATCCTCATGTATTTATTTGAAAATTATGTTCATAGTGAAATTGAGCTATTAGTTGATGAAGATGAGCTCACTAAAGAGTTAACCCGTGCGGGTTTTCATCAAGTTGATATTATAAAAGCACTTTCTTGGTTAGAGCACCTTGCTGATCTACAAGAAAGCGATAAACCTTACTTGTGTAATCACGCACAACATTCATTCCGTATTTATACCAAAGCGGAAATGGCCAAATTAGATGTTGAGTGCCGTGGTTTTTTATTGTTTTTAGAGCAGATACAAGTACTCAGTGTCGAAACCCGTGAAATGGTCATTGACCGTGTCATGGAATTAGATGAACCTACATTAGTGTTAGAAGATCTCAAATGGGTGGTATTAATGGTACTATTTAACGTGCCAGGAAATGAGTCAGCCTATGAGCAAATGGAAGATTTAATCTTCGAGCAGCCAGAAGGGCGTTTACACTCATAACAAAAAGGAGGCTTAGCCTCCTTTTTTAGGTCTACAGAAAATTATTCATTGAGAGCACCATGTCGAAAATTGATCCGCAGTTGTTTACTGTCCACGAGCATGCACTGGAGAAAGAGTTTGAACTTTGTCCTGTTTGTGGTTCTGAACTGTCGGTTAAACACAGTAAACATGGCAGCTTTGTGGGGTGTAATAACTACCCAACATGCGACTATACTCGTCCACTAGTGCAACATGAGTCGATAGAGACTCAAGTTATCAGCGGTTCAGAATGTCCGCAGTGTGGCCATGAGTTAGCGGTTAAGTCTGGTCGGTTTGGTATTTTTATTGGTTGCACTCACTACCCAGAATGTACTCATATTGAAAAACACGATCACACCAATCAAGCTGAACAGATTGTTTGCCCTCAGTGCGCCAAAGGTCATCTTGAGTCTCGGACCAGTCGTTATGGTAAAACTTTTTTTGCTTGTAGCGCCTACCCAAAATGTAAGTTTATCGTAAACTACCCTCCGTATAATGAAGCTTGCCCTGATTGTGGCTTCGGGATTTTAGTTGAACGTAAAGGTGCGGCGGGTAGCCGAGTTGAGTGTCCGCAAAAATCCTGTAAATATAAACGTGCTCTGTAGTTTTCGTTATTAATATCAATTTGATGTAAGGAAGTTTCATGTTGCAATTGCAGCCATCCGCTGTCGCTGCCGTCATAAGTCAAGGCGGAGTGATTGCTTATCCAACTGAAGCGGTGTTTGGTTTAGGCTGTGATCCTGACAACGACAGTGCTATTGAAAAATTGTTGGCTGTTAAACAGCGTCCTTGGCAAAAGGGGTTGATTTTAGTAGCCAGTTCTTTGGATCAACTTTTGCCTTACCTTGATATCACTCAACTAACTGAACCGCAGTTGCAGTTTGCGCAATCAAAGTGGCCAGGCCCCTTTACCTTTGTTATGCCTATTCAGTCCCATGTATCCAAATTACTCTGCGGTGAATTTGATTCGATTGCAGTGCGCGTATCAGCTCACCCCGTTGTGCGAGAGTTGTGCGACACCCTCAATAAACCCCTTGTATCGACAAGTGCCAATTTAGCCGGAAAGTCACCGGTCGTCGATGCACAACATATCATCACTGATTTTACTGATAAAATTGATGCATTGATTTTAGGTAAGCTGGGCGAACAACGTCAGCCATCAACCATTATTGATGCCCGCAGTGGTCAGATCCTTCGTAATGGAAGCTAATACTATGTCAAACAACCTTTCTCAAGTGCCCGACGCACAACAAGTAAAATCATTCCTGCTAGCATTACAGCAAAATATTTGTCAGCGTTTAGAGCTACTCGACGGCAAAGCCACTTTTAAAGCTGACTCATGGAAGCGTGAAGAAGGCGGCGGTGGCACTAGTCGAGTATTAACTCAAGGCAAAATCTTTGAGCAAGCTGGCGTTAACTTTTCACATGTGATGGGTGCATCTATGCCTGCATCGGCTACTGCGCATCGCCCTGAATTAGCTGGCCGTAGTTTTGAGGCGATGGGGGTGTCTTTAGTGATCCACCCCAATAACCCTTATATCCCGACGACCCATGCCAACGTACGTTTTTTTATTGCCCGTAAAGAAGGTGCGGACCCCGTGTGGTGGTTTGGTGGCGGATTTGATTTAACACCTTATTACCCCTTTAAAGAAGATGTCGTCAGCTGGCATCAAACGGCTAAAGATATTTGCCAGCCATTTGGCGATGACGTTTATCCTAAATACAAAAAATGGTGTGATGAGTATTTCTTTATACCGCATCGTAATGAAACTCGAGGTGTCGGCGGACTATTTTTTGACGATTTAAACGAACCCGGTTTTGAGCGTAGTTTTGAGTTTATGCAAGCGGTAGGAAACGGCTTTATTGAAGCTTATGCGCCAATTGTCGAGCGCAATAAAACCTTAGAATACGGTGACGATGAGCGCCAGTTCCAACTTTATCGTCGTGGCCGCTATGTCGAGTTTAACTTGGTTTATGATCGTGGCACCTTATTTGGTTTACAAACCGGCGGTCGTACAGAATCGATTTTAATGTCAATGCCGCCTCTGGTACGTTGGGAATACGCGTTCACCCCTGAAGAAGATAGTCCAGAAGCTGAGTTGTACGATATCTACTTAAAACCACAAGACTGGTTAGCTGAAGTTTAATTCCAATCGGATTCTACCTTGCCATGCTGCAATAACGAGTCATCGGTTACCCATGTTGTCTGCTAAGGTCGAAATAGCCTGAATCATCGTTTGTTGATGTTCAGGCTTTTTTATTGTGTGGTTAATCGCCGCGCGCATGAAAATGATCCTCTGATCACCATAGACTCAGCGATAACGGAGGGCATGTGTTTAGCACGTAATGCCGGATGAGTATGGGTAACTTGTCAGCAAGTGTTGAATCGCTGCATAATTCACTCGTAAATGCAGGTAAACTAGCCAAAGCAAGAGTAATAATAGCGGTTGCTTTCCCAGGTGGTAGCCATGGTATTTACGCACTCCGTTTTAGTTTGGGAATGGGGTTGCCAATGTCATGAACTATGGTGATATTCTGGCTGCTGTGACGGCAAATGTGGCAGATCTATTCTATTTAGATACTGGGCGGATTGCGGTTGGAAAACCGGCAGGTTTAGTCTTATGCAGAGGCGCCTCTTTGGTGTTCAGCAGTAAAGTACAAAAGATGTGGATAGCAGTAGAAAAGCAAGATACTGACAGCCGTCAAGGTAAGCTAGGTGATCGTTATTTACAAAAAAAGCCAATGCCTGAGGTATATAGCCGCTAACATTTGATGATAGACGTCAGATGTGTCCATCGTAGGCAAATAATGCCGTTAACTAAGAGGTGAAGTAAATGACCGATAAGTATGCTGTATTTGGTAACCCGATAGCGCAAAGTAAGTCGCCATTTATTCATGCTGAGTTTGCCAAACAAACTCAGCAAGACTTAAGCTATGACGCTATTCTCGTCTCTGTCGATCAATTTGATTCTTCGTTAACGGCATTCTTTACCGATGGCGGTAAAGGCGCCAATGTTACCGCACCTTTTAAAGAACAAGCATTTGCCATGTGTGATGAGCTCAGTGAGATGGCTACACTCGCAGGTGCCGTCAACACGCTGTTTAATTTGCCCAATGGCAAAATAGGCGGTGACAATACCGATGGCGTTGGCTTGGTGAATGACCTAGAAATGCTATTTGGTTCGTTAAAAGGTAAGCGAGTCTTATTGGTAGGTGCTGGTGGCGCGGCAAGGGGGTGTATTTTGCCTATTTTGCAGCATAATGTGGCTCAATTGGTTATCTGTAATCGGACTCACGAAAAAGCACAGCAACTCCAAGCCTTATTCAGTGAATATGGTAACTTTTTTGCTAAACCCATTGAGGAATTAGTCTCTCCGTTTGATTTAGTGATTAACTCAACCTCTGCAGGTTTATCTGGGCAGTTAATTACTCTGCCTAATGTTATCGTAGATAAAACCACTGATTGTTACGACATGACCTACAGCCAACAAACCACAGCATTTAACCAATGGGCGCAAGATCAACATGCCCGTAAAACCGCTGATGGGCTAGGCATGTTGGTTGGTCAGGCGGCAAAAAGTTTTAGTTTATGGCGCGGTGTGACTCCTGATACCGCATCTGTCATGGGAAAACTGCGTGAGTCACTGGCGCAAAAGGTAGCAGATTAATGAATCAAAGCGTGATTTTTACCGATCAGCTCTACATCGAAACAAATGAAGTAAGATTTATTGCGCAGCAACAGGGGATAAATATTAATTGTTTTGCTCACTTTTCTGTTATTAGCGAGCTTTGTGATAATCAACTCGTGGATCAACATAATGCCGCCAGTTTGTTTGAACAATGTCGTTTTGACCTAGAAGACAAAGCTGAAGCGCTCATAGCACAAGAAGCCTTTAGCGATAGTGGCGACATTACTGTTATTTCATGATGTGTTTAATCAGCTGGATTGGTCGAGTTAGTTTCTCGCAGACTTGGGTGCCGACCATTTTTTGAGTCGTTTTTGGGTATACATATTGTTATCAGCTTGCTTAAAGGCACTCTCCCAATCTTGATCATATTGTGCAAATCCGTAGCTAAAATGAATGCCATGTACGCAAGCGGCGAGGTCTTGCTGCAATTGGGTGATTTGCTGCTCTAAGGTATCGATAGGGCCGCGGCATAAAGCAACAAACTCATCACCACCATAACGCGCAACCAAAAACTCAGGATGCCATAGCGCCTTTAGTGATTGTGCAATGGCTTTTAATGCATCGTCACCCGCTTGGTGTCCATACTGATCATTTAACGGTTTTAAGTTATCCATATCCAAGATGATAATATAACTGGCTAACTCTGGATTGTGTTGCCATTGTAAAATCGTGGCATCAAACTTCTTACGGTTATACAGCTCGGTTAATCCATCATAATCTGCCATGATTTCGATTTTCTTCGACTTTTGATATAACGAAATCGCATTAGCGGCTTCAGAGGTTAGAATATTAACCAAGTTAATATCGTAATCACCAAAGGCATCCATCTTGATACTGTCTAAGTTCATCATTCCATAAAGTTCACCCTCAATATGGATTGGGCTAGATAAGGTTGAGCAGATTGGTTGTATCGAAGCATGTAATAGTGCGTGTTGGTCTTCATTTGTGAGAGTGCTTTTAGCATTGATGTTCTTCATGTTGTTAATCACAACCGCCTTATCACAACGACCATTCGTCCGTCGGAACTGAAAGGTTTCTTCTAAGGTAAAGTTTATTTTTCGAAGAGCATCTATATCCAACCCCACAACCGACTCAAATTGTAATCTAGTGGTATTCTTATCAACCAGAATGATACTGCCCATTTCGGCATCATCGATAGCACTTACTGCTTTTTGCAATAGAGCGTCTAAAAAGGTTTTTTCAGAATCGTATTGACTGGATAAATTCACTAATTCATAAGTCGTATCGTTAATGTGGACAACTTGCTCTAAATGTTGCCAAAGCCGTAAAATATTTTGTTTGTGGATATAATAAGTGATGCCATAACTCAAAGCGTAAACTCCACAAATAAGCATTAGGTATAAATAGGTATTTGCATTACTAGGTATGGCGAATATGAAAATAATAACGAACAACAAGAAAGGCACAGCAAGCAATAATAGATGACTCTTAAAGTCTACATAGGCAATGTGCTTATTGTTAATGCGTCCTTTAGTTTTCACTTCAATCATCCTAATAATAAGTCGGTAATACTCTTTAGCATTAAACATCGATGCTCGACGTGCCTCAAGCCAAACTAAACTACCATCTGCGAGTCAATATAAGCTAATTATCGTCGTCAGAGTGTGTTTGAGTCCCGATGTGATAAGTAATAAACAAACTGTGATGGCCATTTATTCTGTAAATCATAGTGAGTGTATCAACGAAGATCATAAAGATATGTGTGGAATGACTTGTTTTAACAAGGCTTAAACGAAATAGACCAACATATTATTGGCCCAAATCGTTTGTATGAATAACGCTACTGTTGTAAGTCTACCAAATATTCATTTTTTAAACGGACATAATTATCAGCCGATTGTGGTAAAAATACACGTTCCGCGTCAGTTAACGGTCGAACTTGTTTACATGGGCTGCCTACATATAAGTAACCACTTTGCAAAATTTTATTGGGTGGCACGAGTGAGCCCGCGCCGACAATCACGTCATCTTCTACTATTGCACCATCAAGTAAGATAGCGCCCATACCTATTAGCACGCGATGACCAATCTTGCAGCCATGCAACATCGCCTTATGACCAATAGTCACATCATCACCAATAATTAATGGATTACCATTAGGATTAGAAGGCGATTTACGCGTTACATGCAATATACTGCCATCTTGGACATTACTGCGTTTACCAATACGGATCTTATTCACATCACCACGAGCAGCAACTAATGGCCAAATGCTGGCGTCATGGTCCAATTTTATATCGCCAACAAGTACTGCAGACTCATCAACATAGACGTTATCAGCTAAATTAGGGTGGATCCCTTGGTAAGTTCTTACATTGGTAGACATAACAATCCTTATATATTTATGGTTTCAGACAGTATAATGCTTAAAAACTAGCTGGTCAGGCTAAATTATCCGCAAACAAACCCAAAATGACAAATCACCTCAATAAAGGGCTTGCGCTAAATCTTGTATTGCCTATAATGCGCATCCACTGACACGGCAGACAGCGAAAGCAGTCACC
>NZ_JBEOPP010000017.1:0-76923 GCF_040310185.1 Shewanella sp. T24-MNA-CIBAN-0130
AGCCCGCTATTATATAGCGGGCTTTTTTACGTCTGCAATTTAACAGCTTCGCTGCAATTTATGGTGTAGAGTTTGTTTTATGGTGTAGAGTTTGTTATTGGCCAAAACAAGACAGCAGTTTGTCGAATATGCCCATGGGAGAGTAGGTCATTTCCACGCGCCTAATTTACTTGAAAGAGTAGTGAAACAGCCCGCTATTACATAGCGGGCTGTTTTTCGTCTGCAATTTAACAGCTTCGCTGCAATTTATGGTGTAGAGTTTGTTATTGGCCACAACATGACAGCAGTTTGTCGAATATGCCCATACGAGAGTAGGTCATTTCCAGGCGCCAAATTTACTCGAAAGAGTAGTGAAACAGCCCGCTATTATATAGCGGGCTTTTTTACGTCTGCAATTTAACAGCTTCGCTGCAATTTATGGTTTAGAGTTTGTTATTGGCAAAACATGACAGCAGTTTGTCGAATATGCCCATGCGTCCCCTTCGGGGATAAAAGAGTAGGTCATTTCCAGGCGCCTAATTTACTCGAAAGAGTAGTAAAACAGCCCGCTATTACATAGTGGGCTTTTTTACGTCTGCGATTTGAGATGTTAATGATATATCTGCTGTTAACGTGCGCTGACTCAGCAAAATATGATCGCAGTGTATCTGAGATTTTGACCAAGTGGCCATTGGTCGCTATAACCACCGATTTTCGCTGAGATAAAGGATTTTGGAACTGGTTTGACTTTCCCCGTGCTCAAGACAGTAAAGCCATCCACTGCGGTGGCTTTATGCTTTGAATATTAGTTGTACTTAACAGTACTCAATCACCTTATGCGTTATTAATTTTTTGTTTTAAGTCGTATGCATCTTCGGTAACAACCCTTTCAAGTACTTCAATGCGTTGGCGTAGGGAGCTTATTTCATCATGCAATGCTTTATTATTAGTTGCTTGTTCTGTTGTCGCACGTACTTGGCGTTCTCTAAGTTTCATTATACTAACAATAAAGCTGCCTAAAATAGCCAAGATTGGGATCAGTAATGCCATTGTTGCTGGGTTCATAAAATGTCCTTATTTGTTTTTATTCGTTGCCCATTATTGTGACAACTTAGGCCAAAATTACCAGTAACAAAAGTCATCACTGTGGAATTAATATCACGGAATTGTTTATCTCATTAATTTAACTCTATATGAGTTACTGATTCTAATGAGTATTTATAAGTAATCGCTATTAATAAGTGATTTATTTACTTGAAGCACTTGATATCATACAGGCGGTCCATATATCTAACTCTGTAGCAGGAATGATTAACGAAATGCTCGATAGAGGTTTCAGTAAACTTGCTAGCACAGTGCCGTAAGGGCTGTGAAAACTGTCCGCCACTGACATAGACAGTGGTTATTTTTTACATATTGCTTTAGACAAGGGTATGAACATGCGTAATTTTAATCTTTCTCCAGATTTAACTCCTCTTTACCGAAGTGCGATTGGCTTTGACCGTTTAGCACAACTTGCTGAACACGCTGCAGCGAATAATGCCAACTGTGGTTATCCTCCTTATAATATTGAGCTTTTAGGTGAAAATAGTTACCGAATTACCATGGCCGTTGCAGGTTTTTCGATGCCAGAATTAGATATCATGAGTGAAGGCGAAAAACTGATAGTAAAAGGCAATAAGACAGCCAAAAGTGATGATCGCAAATATTTGCATCAAGGTATCGCTGAGCGAGGCTTTGAGCGCAGCTTCCAATTAGCTGATCATGTTCGCGTAGTGGGTGCGGAATTAGAACATGGTTTGTTAAATATTGATTTAGTTCGTGAGATTCCAGAAGCAATGAAACCACGTAAAATTGATATTGTTTCAACCAACTCCCTTGGTTAGGCCAATATTGTTAGGCTGATATGATTGGTGGGCTAAGTGTTAACTGCCACTTAACCTACATTGTTAACCTTGTAGTTTATCTCCCCCCCCTATTTAGCGTTTTTGCTTACGCCTAGTTTTTAAACTAGGCTTTTTTGTGCTTAATTTTTATTTAACAGCACCGGACCTGGACCTTGCTCGACTAGAATATCTTCTGGGTTATACAGTGGACAGTGTTTCATCGATAAACAACCGCAGCCGATACAAGCTTCTAATGAGTCTTTCAACTTTTGCATCTTAGCAATCCGCTGAGTTAGCGTCTTTTTCCAGGCATTTGATAAATCGGCCCAATCTTCTTTAGTGGCGGTTCTACCATTAGGGAGACTGGTAAAGGCGAGGTGTATTTCATCTAACGAGATCCCTAATTGCTGCGCAGCTTTGATGAGCGAAATCCGCCTGATAACTTCTCGTGCATAACGGCGTTGATTACCTTGGTTTCGCCAACTGCTGATAAGACCTTTTTGCTCGTAAAAATGAATCGCCGAGATGTTGATCCCGCAGCGTTTTGCAACTTGGCCCACACTTAATTCTGTTTCTACTGACATTAGCACTCCAAATTTTTTATCATTTTGGCAAATCTAATCCTTTACCTCAAGTTAACTTGAGGTATTAAGCTGTGCTGTATCAATAATAAGGAGATAAGTGATGAGATTAGAACATTTAAATTTAGTGGTGCATGACTTAGATGAAACATTAGTATTTTATCAGGCGGCATTTCCCCATTGGCGGGTTCGTGGTGGCGGAGAGTCGATTTGGCATGGCACACCACGGAAATGGCTTCACTTTGGCGATGATTTTCATTATTTATCATTTAATGATTCTGGTACGGGTGAGGTGCGCGACCTTAAAAGCAATGCATTGGGCTTAGCTCATTTTGCTTATGCAGTGGATAACATTGATGCGTTAGTGGCAAGATTAGCACTGGTGGGTTTTGAAGTAGCCATTATGGGTGGACATGACCCTTTTTACAAAAGCCGTTACTTTATTGATCCGAATGGATTTGAAGTAGAATTTGTTGAATACTCAACGGATATACCCAGTGAGCGAAATCAGTACGATAGTGAGTAGCCGATATACTGCACCATTGGGCTTATTAGAGTAAGCCCAATAATTTAGGTTAAAGCCGATTGCAACAAGCTAAAATCCGATATTCTTATTAACAATACGCTGATTAAAGGAAGTGTGATAAGTCACTGTTAACGGCTATCTCAACTTCTTGTTGCTTGCCATGGAATAAGTAAGCTACTTCATCGCCAATCAGTTGCAATGTCTCCCCTCTACGCCACAATGCACTGCCTTCCTGAATAGCTATCACCGGCGTTAATGGGTCTACCATCGTAAACTCTAATAGCCGTTGTGCGCGTGTTTCACCATTGTGCCCCGGCATTTGGTAATTGGTGTAATGCGGATTTAATTGAAACGGAAGAATGCCTAAGGCTGTAAAAGAGGGAGGCTCAGTAATTGGCATATCATTAGTGGTACGAATGCTAGCACCGGTAATGTTTGAACCTGCGCTCCAACCAACATACGGCATGCCATTTTCTACTTGTTCACGGATTAAATGCACCAAGTCATAACGATACAGTTCGTTGAGCAATTGGAATGTATTTCCGCCACCAACCAAAATACCCGCTGCATTTTTAATCGCTTGTTTGGGATCGGAAAATTGATGAATGCTAGTAATGATAATGGGCAGTGGTTCAAGCGCAGTTTGTACTTTAATTAAATAGTCATCGTAACTTACACTGACGCCAGCATAGGGAATAAACAGCCATTGCTGCCCAGGTTGAGTTAATGGGCGGATGAGTTCGAGAGTATGGGTTAAATAAGCTGAATCACCGACACGTGAAGCACTCAACATTAGTGCATTAATGGTCATAAAATGTCCTTTGGTATTTTGTTTTTGATAGTTTATCAAAAATTAATCATTACCGACAATTAGTTGGTTTTTGTCGTTTTTATTCAGTTTGGTTTAATAATATCTGCCTAAAATCTGCTCGCTAGAGATTCAAGAGTATGATTAATCCGCCTATATAAGAAGGATAAATATTTTTTAATATAACTAAGCTTGAATTTTAGATTTATTGACATATTATGTCTTTAGTAACAACTGAAAATCGGCACTTTCGCCATACAGGAGCTTAAATGAAGCGTATATTTTTGTTGATCGCAACCAACTTTGCCATCTTACTGGTTGCCTCAATTGTAATGTCTATTCTTGGTGTTAATACCTCAACGATGGGTGGACTGTTAGTATTTGCTGCCATTTTTGGTTTTGGTGGTGCGTTTATCAGTTTAGCTATTTCAAAATGGATGGCGAAGAAAACCATGGGTTGTGAAGTTATTACTCAACCACGTGACAGTATGGAACGTTGGTTAGTTGAAACGGTTGCACGCCAAGCTGAAAAATCTGGAATTAAGATGCCTGAAGTGGCAATTTACCAGTCACCAGAGATGAACGCATTTGCAACGGGTCCAAGTAAAAATAACGCCTTAGTTGCTGTGAGTTCTGGTTTGCTTTATGGCATGACCCAAGACGAAATTGAAGGCGTTCTCGCTCATGAAGTGAGCCACGTGGCAAACGGTGACATGGTGACCTTAACCTTAATTCAAGGTGTGGTGAATACTTTTGTTATTTTTGCAGCACGTGTCGTTGCTGGCATTATTAATAATTTTGTTTCCAGTAATGACGAAGAAGGTCAAGGCCTAGGTATGTTCGCCTACATGGCTGTAGTATTTGTACTTGATATGCTATTCGGTATTTTGGCATCGATTATCGTAGCTTACTTTTCACGTATTCGTGAGTTTAAGGCTGATGAAGGCGCCGCGCGTTTAGCAGGCAAAAATAAAATGATTGCCGCATTAGAACGTTTACGTCAAGGGCCTGAATCTGGCGCTATGCCAGCACAAATGTCAGCCTTTGGTATCAATGGCAAACGTTCAATGGCTGAGTTATTGATGAGCCATCCGCCATTAGAAAAGCGCATTGCTGCTTTAAAAAATAGCTAGCATTCAGGAGTTTACCGTCGCACTGACGGTAACGAATCCCACAAAGGAGTCTTTTGGCTCCTTTTTTGTTTTTGTGTAATATTATGATTGAATCTGAGTTGTTAATCAGGTAATTATAGTGTCCTTATAGTATTAATCGCTCGAATCGATTGCATTGGTTGTTTAATTACAGCTAATAAGGCCGATTCTGATATAATCTGACTTGGCACTAATGCTAATAAGAATACTCATAATAGTACCCATAAGATTTGGCTTATCAAAGCTTACTCAATAAGCACTATTCAGGAAGGTGGTATGCTGAAAAAAGCTATTTCTCCAGCGCAATTAAGAGAATGGCAGCTAGAAATAAATGATATTTCTGCCGAGTTTCGTCTTACAATCATGTTTTACCATGTCAATTCTGATAACAGTATTGAAGCTATTTGTACAAGTCAAAATATTGATGAAATGACTCAGCGACAACATAACGCTAGCGTGTTACAACATCTTAAAGCAACACCCCCTAATAGCGTAAAAGAAGTAGGCCAACACACTAGTGTTTATCATCAGCTTATTCGTTCACCTCAAGGTCATATCATCGGTGTGATCAGCTTTAGTGCCAATAACATCGAACCGACTCAGGCGACTTTATTTCAACCTTTATCTGCGATGCAAGCGCGCATAGCGGATATGTTAACTAATGCCATTCGCTATTATATAAGCTCCTTAACCGTTGATTTAAATATCACAGAGTCAGTGTCCCCAGGTGTTGATTTACAGTCTTTTATTGATGCTTTTGATGAACATGTTTGGGTTAAGGATGCTAGCGGGCAATATGTTGCCTGTAATAAAAGTGTTGAACGAGCTTGGCGAAAATCTAAAGAACAAATTGTCGGTAAAACTGACGTTGATCTTTTTGACCAACGCACCGCCGAAGAATTTATTGAGGGCGATAAATTAGCCATTAATAACGGCGCAACGGTAGTGGTTTCTGAATGCGAAGAATTCGACATTAATTTTAACAAAGTGTGGCTCGAAACCATCAAGGCTCCGATCCTTAATGCCCAAGGCCATTTGGTCGGTGTCATCGGCATGACTCGTAATATAGCCAAACATAAAGAGGCAGAAGAACAGTTAACGTTAGCTGCAAACGTGTTTCAAAATGCGGTCGAGGGAGTCGTTATAACTGACCGTGATGGTAATATTACTGAAATTAACCAAGCGTTTACTGATATCACCGGTTATAGCCGTGAAGAGGTAATAGGTCAAAACCCTAGAATACTCAGTTCGGGACGTCACCCAAAAAGCTTCTTTGAACGTTTGTGGAATACCTTGCTTGTTCAAGGTAAATGGCATGGTGAAATTTGGAATCGTCGTAAATATGGGGCTATTTTTCCGCAAGCTATTACCATCAGTGCGGTATTTGATAAACAAAATATCATTCAGT
This sequence comes from Shewanella sp. T24-MNA-CIBAN-0130, assembly GCF_040310185.1. Taxonomy (NCBI): domain Bacteria; kingdom Pseudomonadati; phylum Pseudomonadota; class Gammaproteobacteria; order Alteromonadales; family Shewanellaceae; genus Shewanella; species Shewanella sp. T24-MNA-CIBAN-0130. The sequence goes on from NZ_JBEOPP010000017.1 coordinate 6,340, forward strand.
ATTACGTTGCAGTGTTTGCCGATATTTCAGCACAGAAACAAAATGAAGAAAAACTCAAAAACTTAGCTTATTTTGACCCCCTGACACAATTGCCTAATCGGATGCAATTTATGTCACTGCTAGAGCAAGAGGTTAATCACTCTCACAGGGCCAAAAAACAGTTGGCTATTGTGTTTTTAGATATCGATTTTTTTAAGCACATTAATGACAGTTTAGGTCATGTTATTGGCGATGAAGTTTTAGTTGAATTGGCCAATCGTTTATCTTATGCATTATCTGATTTTGACGCATTAGCACGCTTAAGTGGCGATGAGTTTGTGGTTATGTTGCCTAGCATCACGGGCACTGATTCTGTTACTTCTTCGGTAGACCGTATTCGAAGTGTGTTTGAACAGCCATTTATTCTCGATAATTCCCAATCTGTACGTCTTACTGCCAGTATGGGGGTGGCGATATATCCAAGTGATGGTGATGATCATGACAGCTTATTGCGTAATGCTGATGCAGCAATGCACCGTGCAAAATTAGATGGGCGAAACAATTATGCCTTTTATACTGAGTCAATGACCAAACAGGCTGTGGCGCAATTAAAACTGCAAACAGCATTGCACCAAGCGCTGGTGAATGAAGATTTTTATTTAGTTTATCAGCCGAAGTTGAAACTGTCTGATCTGACACCCAGTGGCTTTGAAGCGCTAATTCGTTGGCATGACCCTGTCTTTGGCAATATTTCTCCGGCAGAGTTTATTCCATTAGCTGAGAAGATTGGCTTGATTTGGGATATTGGTTTATGGGTATTAAAGGCAGCCTGCCTGCAAGGGGTTGAATGGCTAACTCAAGGTAAAATGTTTGAGCGTATTTCAGTTAATGTGGCTAGCTTACAGCTGCAAAGAAATGATTTTGTCGATAAAGTGCGCTCCATTTTATTAGAAACCGGATTACCTGCCAAACATTTGGAATTAGAAGTAACCGAGTCTTGTATGATGATCGATCCCGATGCGATTATTCATGATTTGAAATTATTAGGTGCTATGGGAATTGCCTTGAGCATCGATGACTTTGGTACCGGTTATTCTTCACTCAATTATCTGAAAAAGTTACCGATTGATACGTTGAAAATCGATCAGTCGTTTGTGCGTGATATCCCTCATGATGCTAATAACACCGTCATTGCAAAGGCTGTTATTGCACTTGGGCATGCACTGAATTTGCAGATTATTGCTGAAGGAGTCGAAACCGTCGATCAAGCAGATTTTCTGCGGCTCAATGGCTGTGATTTTGCTCAAGGATATTTGTACAGCAAACCGCAATTGCCACAAGATCTTAACGAGTTTTTACCTATGATCCGTAACAGCATTAACCTGCCCACTGAAATTAACTTAAAGTAAATAAAATAGCAGCTTACACAATATGTAAGCTGCTTTTATATCACCATTACGACTTTTTAGTACTGTATTAAGCGTAAATATCTACGTTCACAGAGGTTGAATTACTGTTAGCCGTTTCGGTGTTATCACCATTATAAATACTGCTCAACGCCTCAAAGAAAATACTGCCGATGTCCTCGTCAGATAAGCCTTCTGTAAGTGGTTTTAATTCATCCAACATAGACTTCAACGACTCTTGTTGCTCGTCGGTCAATGATGACAACATGTCAGTTGTTAATTGCTGTTGATCATCAGACAAGGTCGACACCGCTGTATCTAACCCAGGCGGTACACCGCCTTTTGGTGGTGGCGGACCATCAGGACGCGGAGGTCTTTGGGTGTTCTCGGCCGATGTCATTTGCATCGAATTGTTACCACTAGTCACTTGCATATTTACTCCTTAAGCATTGATTATTAATTATTTTAGGCAAGAATACCCCTTAACCACACGAGTGTTATTTGCGTTGTTTTGGCGGTTGTTTCATATCGTCAGGACCATTGGCGGGTACAGCGACAAGCTCGCCATCGATAATTTGACAGCTTGCTTCAAGGGTGTCGCCACGGGGGGTGTCAAAACTAACCTGATCATTTTCAGCACTGTTAGCACACGCTTCAACAGCTTCTTTAGGTGGTTTTCTATCATGTGGGTTAGCATTAGCACCGACAGATACTAATAACATAAAGCTAAGTAGACCAATACTGATTGGCTTAAGAGTCATGGTGACACTCCTTGGTTAGGTAACTCATGGCAATATAACCTAACAATGTGGAGTAATTGTGCAGAATTGGAGGAGATTTTTATCAGTTATTTATCGCGACTAGTTTGTGCGTATATAGCTGGTTATAATGTCTTTTATGAAAATATCTCAAAAGCTTTTCTTAGCCTTCGTTGGCCTTACCAGTATTGTACTTATCGCCACGTTATCATTAGCGAGGTGGAGTTTTGACCAAGGTTTTTTAGACTACATCAACGGATTAGAACAAGAGCGTTTACAGTATTTATCGAATGAACTATTGGCACTTTATGCGGCTAATCCGGTATCACAAACTGATCCATCAGTAATGACAGAGCAACAATCTACACGAGTGTGGAAGTCTATTAATCAAAAAGCATTAACACAAGCCATTGCGCTTCATGCGCCACGTCCACAAAAATATCGTCCAGACGGCAGCGCAATGCCCCCCCCAAAACCGATTGGTGATAATCCTCCTCTGGGACCGGGATCACAATTAGGTCCTCCTAGACGACGGCCTCCGTTTGCTTCACCACCTTCTGGTCCACCGACAGGGTTATATTCAGCAGCGCAACAATTTATCGTCGGCGCCGACATTGACCATGCGGACGTTCTCATTAGCTTACCGCTAATATTTGATGATCAGGTCGTCGGTTATTTATACAGCAGCCCTATTAGAGACATTGAATCTTCTTCGGCTACGGCATTTTCTCAGCAACAACGCTGGACCAGTATGGGAATTGGTTTATTGTGTTTACTGCTTGCGAGTGCGATTGCTTGGTGGTTATCTCGTTTTCTGCTTATTCCGGTAAAGCAAGTTATGCTGGGCGTGTCATATTTATCTCAGGGTAATTATGATCAACGTTTATCGCCTCAGCGCACCGATGAATTAGGCCAACTAATGGCCAATATTGATCATCTGGCGCTGACATTATCTAAAAATCGTAGTGCCAAAAATCGTTGGTTAGCGGACATTTCGCACGAATTGCGTACCCCTTTGAGTATTTTATGCGGTGAAATTGATGCGATTAAAGCGGGGATCAGAACATTTAATCACATTCAGTTAATCTCACTTGAACAAGAAGTGCTGCGTATGAAGCACTTAGTCGATGATTTGTATGAACTATCTTTATCTGATGTTGGTGGATTACGTTATCATTTCCAGCGGGTGAACGTCAGTGAATCACTACACAGCACGCTTAATAGTATGGCTACCAGCCTACAAGATAAAGGCCTAACGCTACAAAGTAAGCTCCAGCCTGAGGTGTATTTATCTGCCGATATGCTTCGTCTTGAACAGCTATTTATTAATTTATTAATGAATTCTATGGCTTACACAGACAGTCCAGGGGTAATTGATGTGCGATTATCACAACAAAATAAAACGATGAGATTAACTATTAATGACACCAAGCCCAGTGCCAGCATTGAAGAGTGTGAACACCTGTTTGAGCCATTATATCGCCAAGACAGTGCCCGCACACGCCGTGGTAGTGGTGCAGGTCTTGGTTTAACCATCTGTAAGAATATTGTCGAAGCGCATGATGGCACCATTAAGGCCATCCCATCACCACAGGGTGGACTTTGTATTGAAGTACTATTACCTATGCACAGGGAATCATTATGAGTGGACATGTTCATCAACAACCATTAACCATATTAGTGGTGGAGGACGAGCCTAAAATAGCGCAGATTTTAGTTGACTTTTTAGCCCTTGAAGGTTTTAACACCTTGGTACAACACGATGGTCGTGAAGTGATTGAAACGGTTAAGTCTCAACAAATTGACTTTATGATTTTAGATCTGATGTTGCCCTATAAAGACGGTTTAACCATTTGCCGTGAGTTGAGGCAATTTTCAATGCTGCCAGTATTAATGTTAACGGCGCGGGTAGATGAAATTGACCGCTTAATGGGCTTAGATATTGGAGCAGACGATTATGTGTGTAAACCATTTTCGGCTAGGGAAGTCGTCGCTCGGGTCAAAACGATTTTAAGACGAGTTGAAAATACCCATGGCAGTCAAAGTGAACAGATTATTCGTTATAAATATCTGCAGATCAACATCGAACGTTTTAAATGTCAGGTCGACCAACAAGAGATTGAATTAACACCGGTTGAATTTAGATTACTGCACACTTTGCTAAAAAGACCCGGTGTAGTGCACTCTCGCGACAGCCTAATGCAAGTTTGCTATGTTGACGATCGTATTGTCAGCTCGCGTACCATAGATAGTCATGTCAAAAATCTACGACATAAGTTGGCCCAAGCTAGTCAACAAAAAGAACTATTACATTCAATTTATGGGGTAGGCTATAAGGTGGAATGAGCTGGTAAATAATACCAGCGCATGTGGCTGGCTCGAGGCATGCAGAGCGTGTGGTAAGTCCGTTTGGCTATGATGAATATAGCTTGTTAGCTGCTCACCTTATTGATAAACGGCCTGGTATTGTCGACATAAAACGCCCTCAATCTGCCCCGTTTTTTCGAACATCTCTATCCGCCATGCCCATAGCGGTGGGCTTTGACAAGCAACAGTGGTATGCCTTCACTTATGACGCTTAGTTTACTGGTTCTATTTATGTTGGTCCGTTAAGAGCTATCATCACTTGGTACTATCTGTGCGCTACAACGCCTTATTCATCAGTTATCTCGGTTTAGCAAATGCTTAACTGAGATCATTAACGCTCCACTTTCCGCTTCTTCGGTAGTCATCTGGTTATTAAATATTATTGAGTCGACTTACTTTTATTTATTATATCTACAAGGATATTTGCTCGCTCATCGCTTCGCTTTTGTTTGACATGGCATTGAAATAATTCGCGGTATCAATGTGGTATCAATGCGGTCTCATTTTGATCTCATTTGGGTCTCATTTTGACATCGAACACACTGACGAGACATTGATTTAGACGATCGGCAGTAGAGCATCGGTATTTAACTATCGGTATTAGCGCAATTGGTTGTAGACTAAGAGTTGATAGTCGGACCAAGGTGGATCAGGTAAGATAGTGCTTCCACTGGCATGTGCTATTTGGAATACATTTATACTGAGGTGGACTGTTTTTCTGCCTAGGAGCATTAATGCAACTGTTTGTAAAAGATTTAACTGTTATTGATTTTTCTTATCTTTGCCCCATTCGCGGCATGGTAGGTGAAAGCTGGATTGTCGATGTGCTATTAGATGGCGGCTTAGATGAGCAAAATATGGTGCTCGACTTTGCCAAAGTCAAGCGTACCATCAAAAACACCATCGATGATGTTGCCGATCATCGTTTGTTAATCCCTACTGCTTGCAGCGAAGTGCGCTGGCAGCAAAAGGGCGACCGAGTATGGATGGACTTTAGCAGCCAAAAAGGTGATATCCACCTGGCGTGTCCATCACAAGCTTTTGCACTGATCCCAACCGAAGTTATCGACTATGAAAGTGTTAATGACTTTTTGAAAAAAGCCTTACGTGAAGTGTTGCCTGAAAATGTCCAAGGTATCAGCCTGACATTACGCCACGAAGCACTTGATACACCGTTTTATCATTACAGTCATGGTCTACGTAAACATGACGGTAATTGTCAGCGTATTGCTCATGGTCATCGGAGCCCGGTAACGGTATTTGAAAATGGCATCGCGACACCTAAATGGGACCACTATTGGGCTGAACGTTGGCAAGATATTTACCTTGGCACCGAAGAAGACTTAGTGTCTATCAAAACACTTCATTTGTCTAAGCAAACGAAAGTCAGCGACGAAACGCATTTTGGTTTTCACTATGTTGCCCCTCAAGGTGATTTTCAATTAGCGATACCTAAGCATTGTTGTGACTTAATTCCCCATGACACCACCGTCGAGTTATTGGCTGAATACATGGCTAAAACATTGTCGAGTAAAGAGCCCGAAAGTCATTTTAAAGTCATCGCTTTCGAAGGTATTGGCAAAGGAGCCATTGCAGTAAGAGGTTAATCAAGTATTATTAATGGGCTGCCATACGGTAGCCCTTTTTTTATGTTTTTTGTCGCAATTAACAAGGAATACATTTCGATTATGTTATTAAAAAAGACACTTTTACAATCGATTTCAACGGCCGCAATGCTGGTGATCAGTCTATGCGGACTCAGTACTAACGCTGCAGCGGTGACGTTTCAAGGTCAGTTTGAACAAGGTGCACTAGTGCGTGGCGCCGTGCCAGCAGGCAGTAAAATTTTACTTAATGGCCAACCGGTAAAAATCACCCCAAATGGTCAATTTGCCATTGGGTTTGATAGAGACGCGAAAGCAGAGCAAGTGTTTAAAGTCATTTACCCAGACGGATTAACCGAAATTAAACCGCTAAAAATTGCCGCGAGGCAGTACAAAATTGATCGGGTCACTGGCATTAGCCAAAAAATAATGAAACCCGATCCTGTCGCCCAAAAAAGGGCGGCTAAAGATGCCAAACAGACTCGCGCCGCCAGAGGCTTATTCAGTCAGCAACAGGCATTTATGCAGCCCTTTATTTGGCCAGTTACGGGCAGAATTTCAGGCGTTTATGGCAGCCAACGGGTATATAACGACGTTCCCGGTAACCCACATTTTGGTGTTGATGTTGCACGTCCAACAGGCACGGTCGTCGTCGCGCCAGCAGACGGCGTTATTACCTTAGCCGAGCCTGATATGTTCTATTCTGGTGGCACTGTGATTATCGATCACGGTTATGGGATTAATTCAACATTTTTGCACTTAAGTAAATTGTATTTAACCGTCGGTGACAAAGTTGTGCAGGGCGATAAAGTTGCTGAAATTGGTGCAACCGGTCGCGTTACAGGTCCGCATTTAGATTGGCGCTTAAATTGGTTCCAAATGCGCCTAGATCCAGTGTCAATAGTGCCGTCAATGGCCAGTGTGTTGGCAGCGGAGAAAGCGGCAAAATAGTTTTTAGCTTATATTTTATCGTTCCGGTAATGCGATTAAGTTGGAAGAGTTTGTTTATGTTTACATTTTTTGAACTATAGCGGGCGCGATTTTCGGTTTAAATGAACCACTCTGGTGATATTTTAATGTTACCTCGAGTTAACGACATAGATAGCACGAGTCAATCGTTACATTATAAAGCACAAAGGGTCTTGGCATGATCAAACGAGTTGGCAATACCAACATTGAACTGAAACACAAAGCGATATGTCATTGTGGTGCGGTTGAACTTGAACTCACTTTACCAAACGGCATCGAAAACCCGAGACGCTGTGATTGTTCAATTTGTCGTAGAAAAGGTGCCATTGTTGCTTCGGTTAAACTCGATGGAATTCGAGTGGTAAAAGGCCAAGATGTGCTTAAGCTATATCAATTTAATACCAACACCGCGAAACACTTCTTCTGTTCTCACTGTGGTATCTATACTCATCATCAACGACGCTCAAACCCGAGCGAATATGGCTTTAACATTGGCTGTTTAGACGGCGTCAATCCATTTGATTTAGGTAACGTGGTCACCGGCGATGGTGTCAATCACCCAATCGATCGGACTGCTTAACAACAAGTAAAATTTGACTAACAGTAATCGTGGGTGTCACATTCATTTGTTCGCATGAGACGTTTTCCCAGCCAATAGCTGCCGACGTACAAAGCTCAGTCAAGTCAGGGTGCCGATCGCAATGTCATGCATATAGTAAGAACACAAAGAGACTGAGCCACTAGGTCGCTGGTGTTGTCAGAAGAGTGAAATGGGACGGTTAAGGTTTATGGTCAATATAATGAGAATAAGACTACAACTGAAGATGTTTAAGCATGGATCTACATTGAGGTTATCGGGATTATTTCGATTACAGTTGACCAGGTCATACGGCTCAATCTTATTAGCAATGTTGCTAATTTATGTGCTGGAATAATCAAAGGCTATCGCAATGAATGATGAAAGCAGCTATGTTGTTGATTATAAGAATGGGTGGCTTAGTTTCGTTCTATAGTTTAGTTGTTAGTTTCGCTGTTATGTTTATTAGCTAGTTATGGAGAATATATTATGAGTAAACCAATACGTGCTTCAGATACCCCCTATGCAGTCGAGGTAGAAGCGGGTAAAAATTATTTTTGGTGTTCATGTGGGGAAAGCAAAAAACAGCCTTTTTGTGATGGTTCTCATAAAGGTTCTGAATTTACACCAGTAAAATTTACTGCCAAAGAGTCTGATAAAGTGTTCTTTTGTGGCTGTAAATCAACAAGAACTCAGCCAATGTGTGATGGCAGCCATAAACAAACATAACATCAACTGGAACATCAACAGGAAAATCACTCGCGGGGCGGGGCCAAAACGCGGGAGTTTTCCAGTGATATTAACATTAAATCTGCGCGGACATTTCAGCACTTGCGGCAGTGGCAATTAAGCGATTATCCATATGTGGCGTTGTTGCGCTGTTAATTTAAGACGACATTAACGGTTGGCTATCTGTTTTAGCATGTCTAATGCAACGGCTTCGGCAATACTGATGCCGTCGATACCCGCCGATAAAATGCCGCCTGCATAACCGGCACCTTCACCTGCAGGGTACAAACCTTTGGTATTAAGACTTTGATAATCTGCGCCACGTTTAATTTGCACTGGTGAAGAGGTACGCGTTTCAACGCCCGTTAACATGGCATCTTTACTGTCAAAACCTCGAATTTTCTTACCGAATGCGGGAATGGCTTCGCGGATCGCATCGATGGCGAATTGGGGTAATGCATCGCTTAAATCAGTCATTTTTACATTGGGTTTATAAGATGGCTCAACATTTTCAAACGGTTTACCCACCCCCGCGGCTAAAAAGTCGCCTACCATTTGCGCAGGTGCATCATAATTACTGCCGCCCATAACATAGGCATTGCGTTCCAATTTACGTTGCAGCGCGATCCCTTGCAGTGGATCGTTATCAAAATCACTTGGGTCTATCCCCACCACAATGGCACTGTTAGCATTACGTTCACTTCGCGAATATTGGCTCATACCGTTAGTGACTACCGCATGCTCTTCTGACGTTGCCGCCACAACCACACCACCAGGGCACATACAAAAGCTGTACACACTGCGACCACTTTTACAATGATGGACCAACTTGTAATCTGCAGCACCTAACATTGGGTGGCCCGCGTTACTGCCAAAGCGGTCTTTATCTATCATGTCTTGTTTGTGTTCAATACGAAAACCAATCGAAAATGACTGCGCCTGCATATACACGCCTTTATCATGCAACATTTGGAATGTATCACGGGCACTGTGGCCAATCGCAGCAATGACATGTGTAGAATGCAGGACTTCGCCATTTCTAAGTGTGACACCCGTCACCTGACGATCGCTAATATTGATTTCATCGACACGGGTTTCAAAGCGAACTTCACCGCCTAATCGGATGATCTCACTACGCATTTTCTCCACCATAGTCACCAGTTTAAAGGTACCAATGTGTGGTTTGCTGACATAAATGATTTCAGCCGGTGCGCCCGCGGCAACAAATTCTTGTTTTACTTTTAAGCCTTTAAAACCAGGGTCTTTGACTTGACTGTATAACTTACCATCAGAGAATGTGCCCGCACCACCTTCACCAAATTGCACATTGGATTCGGTGTTTAGCTCACTGGTACGCCAAAAACGGAAGGTATCTTTAGCGCGTTCGTGCACTGATTTACCGCGCTCTAAAATAATGGGCTTAAAACCCATTTGCGCCAATATAAGTCCGACAAACAAGCCACATGGTCCCATACCTATCACCAATGGGCGCTCCGTTAACCCTTCTGGAGCACAAGCAACATACTTATAATCGGTATCTGGTGAAACACGGATGTTGTGATCATCAACAAGCGACGCCAATAACGCCACTTCGTCTACATTGGTTAATGTCACATCCAATGTATAAATTAACCAAATTAAATTCTTTTTACGGGCATCGTAGCCACGTTTAAACACATGTATGTCAACCAGCTGCTCCGCGGAGATAGATAGCTTTTGCAATACCACATCTTGCAGCGCATCTTCATTATGGTCGAGAGGCAATTGTACTTGGTTTAAACGGATCATGATTTACCTAAAAAAGAGACTTAAAAAACAGCGCATAGTTTACGTGATTTAGCTCTAAAATGAAATTATCTATCGATGTCATATGCCATTCAGGCTGCGATTGGCGAAAGCTCATCATCGCTACTGGACAGGTTAAAGGGTGTTTTTAACATTTATTGCGCCGATTGGTTAATTAAGCGACCATTTTTAGGCCTTTATTTTCGTCACTATCAGGATGTCGTTTAACTGCCCCAATCGTTGTCCTGTCATTAACAACATGCTATATGGCTAGATTATATTTATGTCTTGGGTAAGCCCTGTCAAGAAAAGGGATTTCACGCCTGTTGTGTATTATTGAACTAAACTTAGGTAAACCGACAACCATTGGCCAAAAGGGCTTATGATGATCATTACCCGATGAATAGTGAGCCCCCCAAAGCACCTTTGGGCATTTTCCCTAGTTCCTGGAGTGAGCTGCGGGCTGGTCGAATCCCCGGTAATATTCCGATATGGGTGGGGATCCTATCTGAACTCACTGAATTTGGTATTTTTTTCGTCGCTTATTTTATTGCCAAATACCATTACCCAGAAGCTTTTTCTCAAGGCCCCCAAAGTGTAAGTACCCTCGCGGGGGTAACAAACACATTGATATTACTTTCAAGCAGTTACTTCATTGCAAAAGCCATGATCAATATTCGGTTAGACAATCGAGCCAAGTGTGAAGTCTATCTGTGGCTCACTCTGGCTTGTGGTTGCTTGTACCTATTGGTGAAATCCGGCGAATTCTATTGGAATCATCAGCAGGGTTTTCGAACCAGTAGCAGTGAGTTTTTTACTGTTTATTACTATATGACTTTTAATCATTTCCTCCATGTGGGTTGGGCTGCATGCGCGGTTTTATGGGTGATTTTTCGTGTGCGTAGAGGAGCCTATTCAGCGAAACAACATTCAGGTCTAGAAGCATTAGCCATGTACTGGCACATGATTGATTTGATGTGGATCCTTATTTTTCCACTCTTGTATGTTCTAAGGTAGGCCATGATGAAATCTTTTGGAAAAATGGAGTATTGCTGGTGGGCGTTGATTGGAATAACGCTATTTAATACGTTTTTGGGTGAAAAATTTAACTCTTCAGCGCTGGTTAGCATCTTGGTTGCATTGACCGTGATGTGTAAGGGATTAATGATCATCGATCATTTTATGGAATTGCGTCATGCCCATCGATACTTGCGATTATTGATGCGAGCTTATCTTATTTTCTTCCCATCCTTGATTATGGTGACGACTTTATTATGAATCAACTTTGTTATTAACCAACAGCGATGGGAGTTTTTCAGCCAAAATGTTAATAAATGCTATATTTAAATAGCTTTCTTTTCGAGTAGTGTCGAATACTAGGGACCCATATGACCTTATCAACTACCACTGCAATTGCTATTAATGAACAGATATTTTATCAGCAGCAAGACAACGAAATACAACTGTTCGAGTACGCGTTTTCTCATCAACTGCCATTGTTAATTAAAGGGCCTACGGGCTGTGGTAAAACGCGCTTTGTGGCTTATATGGCGGAGAAACTAGGCAGACCTTTATACACTGTGGCATGTCATGATGACTTAACTGCCGCGGATTTAGTGGGACGTCATTTGATTGGTCCAAAGGGTACCTATTGGCAAGACGGACCGTTAACGAGGGCGGTGAGAGAAGGCGGTATTTGTTATCTCGATGAAATCGTCGAGGCACGTAAAGATACCACAGTGGTATTGCACCCACTTGCCGATGATCGTCGCATATTACCGATCGAACGAACCGGAGAAGAACTCGCTGCAGCACAAGGTTTTATGTTGGTGGTGTCCTATAACCCTGGTTATCAAAATATTCTTAAAGGAATGAAGGCGAGTACTCGGCAGCGCTTTGTCGCATTGCGGCTTGGCTATCCAAATCCTCAGCTCGAGATCCAAATACTGATGACGGAATGTCAAATAGATCAAGATTTAGCGGGTAAGTTGATTGAATTGGCCGGGTCACTGCGCAGACTGGACTGTGACTTAGATGAAGTGGCTTCTACGCGCTTATTAATTTATGCGGCGCGAATGATATCCAGTGGTATGTCGCCACTGGCCGCGTGTCGCAGTTGCCTTGCGGAGCCATTGTCTGATGATCTCAGTACCGTTGAAGCGCTCATGGATGTCGCTCGACTGTATTTTGATTGTTAATGCCCTTGCAGATGAAAAGTCATAATATGGTCAATACCGGATCCAATCAGGTACCAACCGGTGATGTCGCGGGTGTGACATCAAGCCCGCGGCCACATTTGCCGGGTGATTTGGCAATGTGGTTTTTCATTTTGGCAGAGCTAACGGTATTCGCTATTTTTATTATTGGTTTTGCAGTAACACGGCAGCTGTATCCCGATATGTTTCAACAGGGACAAACCTACCTGCATCCCGTCGCCGGTGGGATTAACACCATTGCGCTAATTTCCAGTAGTTGTTTGGTCGCCCTCAGCTTAAATGCGGTAAAGCATTCACGCCAAGATTATGCTGCGGCGCTATTGGGCGGTGCGTTACTCACGGCGGGAGTCTATTTAGCGGTGAAGTCATGGGAGTATAACGAGCTGATCCAACAAGGATTTGGTTTGTCGACCAATACCTATTTTACCTTGTATTTTTTTATCACAGCATTCCACTTTATGCACGTCATTCTCGGAATGATTATCTTGGGCTCCATGGCATACAAAACAACAAGAGGAGCCTATCAGGGTAAGAGCCTTTCGGGTTTTGAGTCAGGAGCTTGCTATTGGCATATGGTAGACCTCGTGTGGATCATTATTTTCCCGCTGTTGTACGTCATTAATTAATCATAACTAATCATAACTAGGCTAATGTGAGGCTGCAAAATATGAACAATCATCAAGGTCTCATTCTTCGGGTATATCTCTATCTGATTATCCTGACTGCCGCTTCTGCTTATGTGGGCAGTGTTGCGCTGGGCGCAAGTAATGCCTGGTTGCAAGGTGTAGAAGATATTGTGTTAGCTAGCATTCTGCTGGTGACCTTGATAAAGGGACTACTGATTGTTGATGTCTATATGGAATTGAAACCGGCGCCAGCATTGTGGCGCAACTTATTACGGGCTTATGTTACCTTGCTCCCGATAGGTATTGGATTGATTTACTATTTATTTTGAGTGCCCAGTGGTTCACTCTTGAATCTCATATTAATATAATTAACCATATGATTAATGAGTTTTTAATAAGTTATTTAATAATATTTGCATTACTTATTGATGTCTTTTCGCCATAACATGAACAACTAAACTTGTTTGTAGCCCATTTTATTACCCGCCCACGCCCGCACTAACATCCATACCGCAATCAAAATAAAGAAGGCATGCACAGAGATAAAATAGGTAATCACAAATACCCAAGTCATGCCCGAATTGAAGCCTCCAAATAAAATCATCAGTGCACTTACCAGTATTAATGCCGTTGCAGCGGCTAAATTAAGCTTGATGGCAAAATTGAGGTGATAAGCGGAAAACGAGTCGGAAGCAAATTGATTGATTTTGCTAAGCAGCACGATAAACGATAGCAGGGGTAAAAAGGTGAGATTGAGCAGAGACCACAAGGCGATTGCAGACGCTTGTTTTATTTGTTTTTGATCGTATTTATTTAGTTTCATGTTTACATACCTGCCTGCGGTTATCTGGGTAAATAAATGATCATCAGTAAGCAAAATAACGCAATGAATACAAAGGCCCATAAAAAAACTCTGGTTTTATAGACACGGCTACTAGGGTGCGCTTTTGGTAAAGCCATACCACAGTGGCAACAGACAGGAACGGGGTCGGTCAAATACCTCGCCGTTTTACTATCAAGTGTATTTTCAGTCTGGCAATACAAACAGGGAACTTTTTCAATCATTTAGGTCTCCTTTGCTTAATAAAGTCTAGTAAGAAGATTGGGTGAGCTGATGATATAAGTGTGGCAATTTTGTCGGTAACTGGCTTGGGTCAAAGATAACGCTGAAGCCATTATGGCCAAAAATATAAGGCAGGTATTGGTCAGCCTTTTGATCTATGGTGATACAAAATGGAATGAGTCCAAGGCGGCGGGCAGCGATAATCGCTTGCTTGGTATCTTCAATGCCATATCGACCTTCGTAATTATCGATATCATTCGGCTTGCCATCAGTCAAAATAAGCAGCAACTTTCGGTGGTGTGTTTGTTCCGCCAAAATATTGCTCGCTTGGCGGATGGCGGCACCCATTCGGGTATAAAAGCCTGGCCGCAAACTTAGGATCCTGCCACGTATATGATCATTGTAGGGTTCGGCAAAGTTCTTTAATAGTGTAAACCTAACGTGATGGCGCTTTACCGATGAGAAACCATACAGCGCAAATGGATCGCCCACAGCCGCCAAAGCTTCACTGAATAGCAGCATGCTGTCCTTGATGACATCAATGACCCTAAGTTGGTTATTGATGTAGGCATCTGTCGACATAGACAGATCCGAGAGTAACAAGCAGCTTATGTCACGCTGGCAGTTCTGAAACCTAACGTAGAGTCCAGTTTCTTGCGCCATAGAGGTCTGACTTTCAATATGGAAATCCAACCAAGCGGTTAAATCAATTTCATCTCCGCTCGGCTGAGATTTTTGCCAGTTTTTAATACTTTGCAGTTGCTGGAATTGTTGGCGGATCTTTTTGGCAGCTGAGTCTAATGACCGCGGCAATGGCTGCGGCTTACTGTCGCGGGGCAACATAGGTTGTAATAGACAACGCTCAGCCACCAGTTGATTCGATTTGTAATTCCACTCTGGCAGCGTAATGCCTTTCCCTAAGGGCAAGTCATCCTCAATTGCAGAAGGTAAGTCGAGATCTATTTTAAGCTTGGCGGTTTTTTGCTTTGAGCCCTTTGCCACCGTAATAATATCAAGGTCTTCAGCCACTCTTTGGGCATCATCGTCTTCGGTGTCGTCCTCTGCGCGATTCACCCTAGAAAACTCGCTCCACGAGAACAAGTTTTCTAAGCGAAAAACCATCAGACTGTCTTTGGTGTCATCTTCTTCTATTCGCTGTGATTTTTTTCTAGCCTGTACGCTTTGCTGCTTAGTTGCCGCGGATGAACCTTGCTCTTCTTGGCAATCAATATCTGCCGCGCTAAAGGGGTTATCTTTGACGTTCTCATTGGGGTACAACCAGATATAAATGGCTTGAGGTGCATAGTGTGCAACCGGAAATTCAATAATAGATCCAGGGTGGGTTATTGCTTGGATCACTGCCCGTTCGAGCGGTTGTAAGGATTTAGGCAATGCTTCAACAGGAACTCGTTGCTTGAGTATTGCTGTCACCAGTCGTTGATAACGAGGCCTTAGAGCGGGGCATTTATTGAGTACTTTGGCTACGACAGCTTGATTGTCTCTGGCCCAGTGGGTGAACTGCTCTGGGTAATGCGGGGCAAGGGCAGCAAGCCAGAGGTAGAGTTCTTTATTGAGTTGTGGTGTATCAAAAATAGCGATGGATTGCGGCAGACGAAGGCTGGTTTCGTCTTGCCAAGCAAGGCTGACTTGTTGTTTGGCGCCAGAAATTTTATCGATAAAATTTCTATGAGCATAATAATCACGCGGCACTGCGGCTTCGACGCGTTTTGTCGGTGAGCCTCCTAGTGCGCGAAAAATCACCCCAACGGATTTCTTGATATCATCAAATTGAACTCGGGCATGATCAAATTCAGTGTTGCTCTTTTGCACAATGAACTTATGCCAAATACTTCCCACCCATTCTTCCATTTTAGTTTATGTGCCTCCATGGTGATAAAAATAGGGGGGAACTAGCGGCAATAACGACTCCGCGATAACTCTATTCGATTAAAGCAGTCCATTGTTCAGTTCGCTATTTAGCGACCTTTCTATCGACAATAAAGTTACACATATAGGTTATTAAGCCGATCAAAAATATGACCCCCGTCGCTTCTCGTGCCCAATAGAAAATTGATAATTTATCTTGGGTTTCCATAAAGCTGAGTGCTTCGCCGCCTTCAGGTAGACGTTGTAACCAGACCTGCAATACCCCAGCTCCAGTTAAGAACAGCGTAATGAAGACCATGGCAACCGTCATTAGCCAGAATCCCCACATTTCAAGTACTTGCGCTTTTTTACTCGATGCTTCGCCGATACCGCGTAACTTCGGCATAGCATAGGAAATAATGGTGAGTACTATCATTGCATAGGCACCGTAAAACGCCATATGGGCATGTGCCGCAGTGATTTGGGTACCGTGAGTGTAGAAATTAACCGGTGCCAATGTATGTAAAAATCCCCACACACCAGCGCCCAGAAATGCCATCACTGCCGTTCCTAACGCCCACAGCGTGGCGGCTTTGTTTGGATGTTCTCGGCGGCGGTTATTGACCATGTTGAATGCATACAGCACCATGGCAAAGAAAGGTAAAGGTTCTAACGCGGAGAATACCGAACCCACCCATTGCCAGTATTCTGGGGTGGCTAACCAAAAAAAGTGATGCCCAGTTCCCAGTAGTCCGGAGATCAATGCCATCGCCACAATTACATACAGCCATTTCTCAATAATTTCCCGGTCAACACCAGTGATCTTGATCAGTATAAAGGCGAGGATCGCACCCATAATTAATTCCCACACGCCTTCCACCCAGAGGTGGACCACAAACCACCAATAGAATTTATCCATAGCAATGTTGGACGGATTGTAGAAAGAAAACAGGAAAAAGACAGCCAGACCAATTAGCCCGGTGAGCAGTACCATGTTTATCACCGTTTTTCGGCCGCGCAACATGGTCATGCCGATATTGAACAGAAAACCGAGACAGACGATAACAATGCCAATTTTAGTAATTGTGGGCTGCTCTAAGAACTCCCGCCCCATCGTCGGGAAATACTCATTTCCCGTGATCTCAGCCAATCTTGAATAGGGCACCAACAAATAACCCAACACTGTGAGTGTGGCAGCAACTGCAAATACCCAGAAAAGCAGGATAGCGAGTTTAGGGCTATACAATTCGGTTTCAGACTCTTCGGGAACAAGGAAATAAGCGGCACCCATAAAGCCAAATAATAGCCAAACGATGAGTAAGTTAGTATGCACCATTCGAGCAACGTTAAAGGGAATGATCCCCGCGAGAAAATCTCCTACGACATATTGCAAGCCCATCACCAAGCCAAATAGAATTTGTCCGGTAAACAAAATAAGCGCAAATATAAAGTAAGGTGTCGCAACTGATTGAGATTGAAATTTTAAAGTGCTCATTGCTTAACCCTCAATGTTCGGTGGCCAGCTGTTAACATCTATTTCAGCGGTGAATTTCAAGAACTCTGCCAAATCGTTAACCTGTTGTTCCGTTAAGTTAAATTGAGGCATTTGTCGACGTCCAGGGATACCGAGAGGTTGAATTTTCATCCAACCTTGCATAAAGCCTTTAAATGCATCGAGATCACCGCCACCGCGGCGATAAAAAACATTTCCCAACTCTGGCGCATAATAAGCGCCTTCACCAATGAGTGTATGGCAACCAATACAGTTGTTGTCTTCCCATACGGCTTTACCGTTTACAACGGCTTGGGTGAGGTTCTCTCGATGATCAGATTTGGGCATTTCTCTGGTGGTATGCATAGCGAGGCCGGCAAACAATAGTAGAAAAAACACACTGCCGCCATAGTATATATTTCGAGCCATACCTTTCGTAAAAGTGTCTGACATATTGCTATCCCTTATACTTACTTACTTTAACTTTTGGTCAAAGATTAGCTAAAAGGTCAACTAAGTGTAGTGCACACTGAATTATTCACTGGAATTATTAGACATAATCGACACAGGGACATGACACTGCTTGTAATCAGAGTTGTTTAGCTTGGTTTTTTTGATCAAATATCTCCCTAGAAAAGCCTATTCCAGGCTGTTGCCCCAGTTATTCTGATACTCTAACAATTAACCACCAGGGGAACAGGCTTGATGATCCTATGACTTTGTTCATCACCAGCCACATAGCAAGTTTTTGGGGACTGTTAAATGCTAATTGATACTGCTAAAGTTGATGCGATGATGGAGGGGTATCTACAATACTCAATAGAAATGTGTCACTTTGGTCTTGTTCAGTAAGCTTTTTTATAAAATGAAAATGGGTGACTTGGTTAAGCGTAAAAATGACACAAAGCGAGAAAAATTCTTCCTCTTTGCTTTTCCAATATAAGGGGGGCGTGAAGGTCGTAGCTGAGAGTGGATCATAGTATTTGATCGCTGGACAATAGAGGATAAATTTTTAAACGTCATTTATCCATTCGGCTGATGGTGTGATGGAGCACCTATGCCAAGGAATAAGCCTTCAAAACTGACGTTGCCGCCATAGCCTGCGACTTCAGGTAAAAGAGGTGGTCAATAAGTTAACTCAGGGACTCAGTAACGCTGCCTCTGTGTTGGAAGTGTTAGATTGTAAAAAAATATCAACATGGGTTATTAACAGGAGTGAATTATGGATATAACAGGCTTATTGATTACGTTAGCCATTGGCGCATTAGCCGGCTGGTTGGCTGGGACGTTAATGAAAGGGATGGGCTTTGGTCTACTCGGTAATATCGTAGTCGGTATTGTAGGGGCAGTGGTCGGGGGGTTTGTATTTAGTTTACTAGGCATTTCTATGGGAGGGCTACTGGGTTCAATTATTACCGCAACGGCGGGTGCTGTCATCTTGTTATTTGTTGTTGGCCTTATTAAAAAGCTATAGCAAGCTAACATATACCCAAACGACCTCGAAATGCAGGGTTGTGTATGTCCAGAAGAGACCGAGTTCAAGGTGCTAGGAATAGGGCAGCCTTCGGTCTGCTAGGTTCTAGGGTCGCTGCGCTCACGGATAGAGCGGTCTGGCACCTAGGCCCTTGGCTTGTCATATCAGGGCTAGCGACAGCTTCGCTGCTAAGATTTTATAGGATCTCGCCGCGCAGCGTCCTAGCAGCGTAGCGATCTAGGCTCTTGCGATACAGTCTCTTCAATCACTGTCTTGTCCAGTTATCCTTCGGGAGCGCTGAAAAGAGCATGTTGAAGTGGCTTGGGTATAAGTACTCAAAAACGCAAACTGCTATAGCATAACCATGACAACACTATTGTGAGCCGATACAACACGCCTTATGAGTATTGTTCTGAATATGAATATGTGTATGAGTAAATCGGCCTCTTTTGTTGGTTTACTTCAGCCATAGTGGTCATGGTTAATTATCTAGGGCTCAATTTACTGAGAAATGAGCTCTATGTATGTGCCTGAATAAACAAAGACTATCGCAATGGATGCTGAAAGAGACTATGTTATTGATTATAAATGTGACTTGGTCGTCTTTAGTTATCATTATGGCTTAGATCAAACTCACTGATAAATGTATCAGTGTTCGGCGTTATACCACTTAGTGTAGTGATAGGAGGACCACATGCTTCGATGGACTATTTTACTTTTTAGCATAATCGTTTGCTTGAATGTGACCGCTGCTACTAACCTGACCTCATTGAGTGACAAGGGGATTGATAGCTGGGAACCCAAAGAATTCTCAGGTGAATCAATTTACACCATAGATGAATATAAAGGGCGCTTGGCGCTAAAAGCACTCAGTCATAATGCCGCATCAGGGTTAGTGTTAGAACAGCAAATTGATCTTACTGCAACGCCTTACCTAAACTGGAGTTGGTTAGTCGAAAAAACGCTGCTGCAGTTAGATGAGCGCAGTAAAAAAGGCGATGACTTTGTCGCTCGAATTTACGTGGTTATCGATGGTGGTTTTATGGTGTGGAAAACCAAATCATTAAACTATGTTTGGTCGAGTAATCAAGATAAAGACTTGGTTTGGGATAATGCGTTTGCTGGCTCAAGTGTCAAAATGATGTCTGTTCGAGGAAAAGAAGCGCAAAAGGGTCAGTGGTATCAAGAAAAACGCAATGTATACCAAGACTTGATTGATATTTTTGGTGATAAAGGCAGTGAGCAAGCGAACCAGAAAGCGTATAAATACATAGACATTATCGCGATTATGACCGATACCGATAATAGCGGCAAACAAGCCGAATCTTATTATGGTGACATAGTATTCAGTGCAATGTAGCAACTTGTTAATCAGCGATTCAAATAGCATAAAATTAAATCAATACAATAATTTGCACTTATGTTTAGCTAGCGAGTCAGCCGGTAATTTTAGGGGTGGTAGACTACATTTAAAATATTGATTTGCATTTAAAGTATTGATTTACATTTTACATTTTACATTTTACATTTTACATTTTACATTTTAAGTTTTAATTTGCTTAATCATGGAAGATTTATGAACATCAAAAATTGGATTTGGAAGATATTCACAATATCGGTTATCTGTGTCTTGTTACTTAACCCAGAGTTAGTGTCTTTAGCTGTGCTTGTTGATGCTGTTGGGCTTGATTTATTGTTATTACTTATTGAAGTACAGATAGTGGCTGTTAGTGGCTATTATTTTCAAACTTGGTTTAAGCCAATATTGATGCCTGCCTATAAGTTATTAGGTAAAGTGGACCCTTACTTTTTCATCCCAACAAGGGCTTTAGTTGCCAAGTACCCGATGATTTTGTGCCATGCAGTGCCCTTTTTAATATTGCTCATTATCGGTGCAGCAGTCGTTAAACCTGTGATTGATACGGGTGATATTTGTTAAGTTACTATTGTTGAAAGCTAGAACTGGCTATGCGGCCTCGAGTAAGCCGCATTGCTTGTTTTATCGTTAAAGCAGTGGGCTGAATAAGTAAAAAAACTGTTCCACTAATCGTTTGATCAAAGGTCTTTTGCGCCACTGACGAGCATCCATTTTTATCGAGTTAGCCATATATTGATGTTGGACTTGACTGAGGGACTGAGTAAATTCTACATTGTCTACAGAAAGAGTGACTTCGAAGTTAAGCCACAGGCTGCGCATATCAAGGTTAACAGTACCGATTAGACTATGGTGCAGATCAATTACGACTGATTTTGTGTGCAGTAAGCCGCCAGCAAAACGATGAATATTTACGCCCGCATTAAGTAATTCACCAAAGAAAGGCCTGCTTGCCCATTCCACCATCAGTGAGTCGTTTTTGTCGGGTATGATTAAATTAACCTGCACACCACGCAAGGATGCAGCAGTCAACGCAAAGAGTAGGTTTTCACTGGGCACAAAATAAGGGCTGGTGATGGTGATGCTGTGTTTCGCTTGATAGATACTCAGCAATAAAACCTGCTGGATCATGTCCTCAGGCATGCCAGGTCCAGAAGGGATGACTTGAACCATGTCGGATGCTTTATCTTCATGGGGATAACATTTTGGAGGCTCAGGTAACATTCTTTGGTCGGTTTCGGTTTCCCAATCCCACGCGAAAATACAATTAAGCACTGGCACATTGGAGCCGGTGATCCTGACCATAACATCTATCCACTCACCCACTCCGGCACTTTGATTAAAAAACTTGGGATCAATGAGATTCATTGAACCGGTATAACCGATTTGGTTGTCTATCACGACTATTTTACGGTGAAGTCGGATGTCGAGCCGGCGGAATAACATACGTACAAGAGAAACGGATAGCGCCGAAATAATAATTATGCCTGCATCGCGCATCAATTTTGGCCACTTGCTGTTAAAAAATGTTCGGCTTCCTGCTGCATCTAATAAGATTTTTACTGCCACATCACGTTGAGCGGCTTGGATAAGGACTTGGGCAACTTGGTCAGCAAGTCCGCCGGGATGCCAAATATAGAACTCTACATGAACCGACGTCTGTGCTTGTTGGATATCTTGGATCAGGGTAGTTAAAATTGTGTCGGGTGATGATTTAAGCGTGAGTTGATTATTGGATAATGTCGGGATCCCGAGGCGTTTTTCGCATAATTGGCTTATGGTAATGGTGTAATCATTTAAATTTTGCGGACGATATTGCTGGGTAGTGAAAAGCCGGCTAAGCCATTTCCGATAGGGGATATACATTTCTTTGGCTCTGGCTGCGCGCTTCTTACCAAGGTTCAGCTCGCCAACGAGAAAATAAAGCACAATGCCTATGATGGGGACCACATAGATTAGCATCATCCAAGCTAAGGATACGCCCACAGAGCGCCGTTTATAGACAATACGAGTGGTGATCCCGGCAATGATCAGCCAATAGGCTAACACGCTGATTAACGTTAATACTTTGTAAAGCTCAACCATAGCAAGCCAGTGGATCAATCATGCAGAAAAAGATATATTTATCATATCAGGTTTCAAACTATTTGATCTACCATCTACCATCTACCATCTACCACCTGCCATCTGTACGGCTGGGTATATCAAACAGTTTGTTTTATTATAAAGGTGCTAGTCTTAATCAAACGGGTGTTAACCAAGCTCAAGCATAACGTTCAAACATCACCCGTAAAATGAATAGAGGTATCGTCAATCGGCATTTTTCGCTCAAAGCCAACATCAATACCAAGATTGCAACCAAAGCACAAGCTGCTAGGGCTTGCTCGATGGGGGAGTCTTGTTATCGTCATATTAATAATGACGACAGTAGTGGTTGTGCCATTGTTTATTCAGTTTGCGACTAAACCTCAGGTGATTAATAGTGAGCAAGAGTCGTTTGCTGCTCAATGTGTTGATGCCATACCTAAAGCCAATTTGGATATGGATGGTCAACTGGCTGTCGCGAGCTGGAATATCTATAAACAGCAAAATGCAGGCTGGCAAACGCTGTTAAGCCAACTGGCCAAGCAGAATCAATTATTGTTGCTGCAAGAGGTTAAGTTATCTGACAATTTTCAACAGTGGCGCCAACAAAACCAGCAGCAATTGGCGATGGTACAAGCCTTTCGTCAAGGTGATATACCGCTTGGTGTAATGAATATGTCTGAAGTTGCAGCGAGTCAAAGTTGTGGATATTTGACGGCCGAACCCCTAATTCAATTTCCCAAGTCGAGTCTGTTAAGTTACTTCCCCTTGTCCAATGGTGAAACCTTGCTAGTGGCAAATCTACACAGTATTAACTTTGAATACGCTCTAGATAGTTACACTGAGCAGTTACAGCAGCTGTTACCGGCATTGAGAGCCCACAAAGGCCCAATCATTTTCGGTGGTGATTTAAATACATGGCGCTCCGCTAGATTGTCCATGCTAGCTCAGACGACAAAGGCATTAGGGTTGAAAGAGGTAACACCAGCAGAAGACACCCGAACAACTGTGATGGGCTACCCCATTGACCACCTTTATTTCCGGGGACTGACGTTAGAGTCTGCAAGGGTGATCACCACCCAAACATCGGATCATCATCCTTTGTTGGCACAGTTTAGATTAGGCGAAAGTTAAACCACATAGCTTATGGTGATTTTGGTTTTTTGGTTTTTTGGTTTTTTTGCGAACAGTGCTCACTATGGTTAAATTATTAACGTATTAATAAAAATTAAGTAAAATTAAAAATTCGAATGTAGAAAACACAGCGTTTTAAATCGTTCACGTTTAAATCTCAATAGGGAACGCCTACAAAGTTTACCCATGGTGTGTCATTTTTTGCTCACGTTATCACGGTAAGAGCATAATATTACATTATGCTCTCCCTGCTATTCTCTTCATTTTGGTACATCTGAATCTTATCTTTAAGTCGTTTTTCGAGTAAAAAAGTGTTGTGTCACTGCTTTATCTAATCTGTAGAGAAAACCCCGTGATCAGAGCGAAGCGAAGTCGCGGGGTAATTTATCTTATTACTTCTTATTAAACATAGCTTGACCAGTTTTATCCTTATCGGACCAAAAATTAATATTGAATTGTGCATCAGGGCTTAATTCAATGCGGTGCCAGTACTCTGGCGGGCTGGTGGCAAACTGGCCAGCATTAATCACTACTTTCACTTCTGGCTCAGTCGCTTCGCTGTCTGCAAAACCAAAATACGTGACTACACCTTCCATCACACATAATTGGCCGAAGACACCTTCAGCGGTATTGTGGTGGTTAAGTAGCGCATCAGGCACATTTTTAGTGGTGAAAAATGGGGTAGAGCGTTGAATGGTCCAGTTTGCTGGAATACGTTGATGAGACATCATTCTCTCCTAAATTGATACATTAGCAGGCTTAGTTGAGCCTACTGGTTTAAATACTAAATACTAAATACTAAATACTAAAGATTAGCTGGCAAGGCTCTCAGCAGTGGAAAGGTGTTTTTCATGTGTCCTTCTGTTACCACAAAGCCGATGATCTCTTTTTGCTCGTTATACGCTTTTACTGAGCAACCTAAAGCATCAATATCA
Source organism: Shewanella sp. T24-MNA-CIBAN-0130 (assembly GCF_040310185.1). Classification (NCBI taxonomy): domain Bacteria; kingdom Pseudomonadati; phylum Pseudomonadota; class Gammaproteobacteria; order Alteromonadales; family Shewanellaceae; genus Shewanella; species Shewanella sp. T24-MNA-CIBAN-0130. The sequence goes on from NZ_JBEOPP010000017.1 coordinate 30,780, forward strand.
ACCTGCCAGGATGCAACATCTATGACGGTATTACCGCCTAATTGGATAGGCATTTGCGGCGTTTTAACTTTGACCAGCATAGCAGGCAGTTTCAAATCTGTCGGTTGGCCTAATAAGGTTTTCGCTAACGCATTGGCGCTTAACATAATCGGCTGCAGGTAGGACATCACCTTGCCGTTTATCTCGGCGCAGTCTCCCAAGGCATACACATTATTAACTGAGGTTTGCAGCTGCTGATTAACCACCAAGCCGTTGTTGACCTTGAATCCCGACTTTTGAGCTAAACCCACATTAGCCTTTAACCCCGCCGCTGAAATGACACAATCAACAATATGTGTTTTACCCGAGCTGAGTGTGGCACAAATTCCTGATCCGGTTTGGTTTAAGGAGCTAATGGTGCGGCCAAACTCAAATTCAACACCTGTTTCGGTCATCTTCTTTTGTAATACACTGGCGACTATATCTGGCAGCATCGTTGCCATAAGGCCGTTGCTTGGATCTACAACTACTACGCTTTTACCGCAACGGTTAAGATCCATTGCTATTTCAGTACCGATAATGCCGGCGCCAATCACTAAAATCCGCTGCGCATTCTGTAGCTGCAGCTGCGCAGTTTCAAACTCGCGCAAACTATTTAAGGTGATCACCTTGTCGGTTGCATTACCAAGCATCGGTGGAACAAATGTTTTTGCCCCCGTTGCCAGCACCAATTTTGTGTAAGGGTAGGCGACACCTTTAACAAATACCGCCTGTTGATCGCTATCAATGCAGTCAACCTGAGTAAAAGCATGCAGAGTAATATTATTCTCAGAGGCAAATTCCTGCGCACTGAGGCGAATTAAATCCGCACTGCTTTGTTGATTACTAAATACATGGCTCAAATCAGGCTTATTATAATCGTGGCCCTCATCGAGGGTAAAAACAGTTATAGGTATGTGCTGATCTGTGCGCCTAATGGTTTTGATTAACTGATATGAGCCAAAGCCGCTACCAATAATGATGATGGGTGCACTCATGATACTTTCCTTGCTTCAATAGGGATAAATACCTCTTTGCCAAGGCCGCAATCTGGACAGAGAAAGACATCTGGTACTTCGCTCCACGGTGTTCCTGGTTCAACATCTTGATTAGGTTCGCCCAATACTGGCTCATAAACCCAGTTACACACAGTGCATAACATATTTTGTGAATCATCAATTGCCGAAGCAGCCCCGCATTCAGGTTTACTTTCCCGAGACTTAGTTGCTGGCTTAGCGGTGGCAGTGGCTTGATTGTTTTTGGCTAGGGATGCTGGTGAAATGGATTTAACATTACTAAGATCATGCCATGCCCAGTTTTTGGCAATCTGTCGCCCATGGTCGCGGCATTCGCGCATGGCTTTACCATCAGGTCGCCATTTTGCTTTTAGGCCCACAATCGTATCAAATCCGGCATCGGTAAGACGGGTGTGAATACGATCGACCGCACCGCCGTTCCAACCGTAGCTGCCAAAGGCACCGGCTTTTTTATCTTTAAAACGCAGGCCGGTGATCTCTTCTAGCATCCCAGCGACTTTCGGCATCATCACATTATTCATGGTAGATGAACCCACTAATATGCCTTTAGAGCGGAACACATTGGCTAAGATGTCATTTTTATCATGGCGGGCCACATTAAAGACTTTAACTGACACCCCAGGATCAACATCGTGGATCCCCTGAGCAATGGCATCAGCCATCATGCGGGTATTATTAGACATTGAATCATAAAAAATAGTGATCCTGTCTTCCTGATAATTATCTGCCCATTGCAGATATTGATGAATAATCTGGGTAGGGTCATCGCGCCACACTACGCCATGGGCGGTGGCAATAATATCAACTGGCAGATTAAAGCTCAGCACCTCGTTAATTTTAGCGGTAACCAGTGAGCTAAACGGAGTTAAAATATTGGAGTAATAACGTAAACATTGGTCCATCAATTCAATCTGATCAACCTCATCGTTAAACAGATGCTCATCGCAGTAATGTTGACCGAATGCATCGTTACTAAACAATACGGCATCCTCGGTTAGATAGGTCATCATACTGTCTGGCCAATGCAGCATAGGCGTTTCAATAAACACCAACTGCTTGCCGTTACCGATATCTAGCGTGTCGCCGGTTTTGACAATATTGAAATGCCACTCTGGATGATGATGTAAGCCAGTAATGGAATCGATAGCATTTTCGGTACAGTAAATCGGGGTATTAGGGATTTTAGCCATCAGAGCCGCTAACGCGCCTGAATGATCTTCTTCAGCATGATTAATAACAATGTAATCAATCTTATCTAGGTCAATTTCCATCTCAAGATTTTGAATAAACTGCAGGCTGAAGCGATGATCAACGGTATCGATTAAGACATTTTTTTGCTCACGGATAAGGTAACTGTTATAACTCGTCCCTTTGGTTGTTTTATATTCAGTGCCATGAAAATCCAATATTTCCCAATCACGTTGGCCAACCCAGTCGATATTACTTTTAATGTGAATTGTCATATTTACACCTGTATTAAATTGAAAAGTTACAAATTCATAAAGTTAAATATTTTAATGCAGACTGCATGCCAACTAGTTAAGTAACTGATTAATTGGGTAATTATTTAAATTAAAGTTTAGTCGTTGTCATATTAACAACTCTAAAAGGTGTCTTAATAACACCCGCGTGTCAAAATGACACGTTCAAGGTAGTGTCCTCTCAAGAGTCTAATAAAGACCTGATCACTGGCCGCCTAGTCTTTGGTCACCCTTACTTGCTTGGCGGTAATGAATCATGGCTAGACCAAGACACATGATAGTGAGCTAGACGAGACTCCTTATGGTAATAACCGTGAGTAAGCAGGCCGCTTTTCTGATGTAAACCTGAAACATTGCTCAGAATTCATTATGTAATGTTAATTATCTAGAGCTCACTCTATTGAAAAAGCCCCCCAATTGAGTACCTGAATAGTCCTAAAATGTATCGCAATAAATGCTGAAAGAGGCTATGTTATTGATTAAAGTAATAGCTTGGCTAATTTGTTAAGCTTGGTCAGCAAGGAGTAGAGTTGCTCGATAATGTGAGGTGATGATATTCCTCATTTTCATTTAACATGTTAAGTGCTGGCAAGTCTCATACAAAGTGCGATGGTTTTTATTGGATTCTAAGGATGATTTACTAAAAAGGCTCAATCTTAGGGAATGTGCTATTCTTTTCTAGAAACGTGTCATTTTTTTGCTAGCGTACATAGACACGATCTCTAGCGCTAGGATAAAAAACTATTGGAATAAGTAGATTTAGCGGGGGTGAAACTAATTACAAGCACAATAGTCATGGGAATTATCATTGCAAGACAACAGCCAAGACAATTTATTGATGATAATCGGTTGAATATACCCACGCTGTGGAACGCTAACACAGCGTCCGGAGATTGATGTTAACTGGCGATGATACCAACGTCGCATGGAATTATTTTTGCTTAAGAAATAAAAGTGTTATCTATGGTGGATGACTAACTTCCGCACAATAAGTTTAGTCGCCAAGAAGTGATCAAGCTTTACCCTAGTCGCTGGCAAATTGAACTGTTATTCAATGAATTTAAAAGTGATAGGATACCGAAAAAAGTTGTTACGCGTCAGCCACTTTTAGTCGAGGGGTTGATCTGGGAGAGCCTGCTGAGTTTGCCGATAAAGCGTGATATCGACCGTGTCGCTCAGCGGCGGTTTAAAATGCAATTATCCCAGCTATAAATGGCCAAAGTAATGCAATCTTGGTTTGAGTGGCTATTAAATCGCTACTAGGAAATTAATCAACAGAAGGTTTATGGAGGGATAACATTTATCACGGCAAATATCTGTCGAGGTTGAGTGTTAAATAATAATATAAACAATGGTTTGTGGTCAGTTCTGGAATATTTAAATGCTTAAAGTCCAGTGTATGTGCTAACAGTAAAATACTGCGATGTGTGCACCACAACTGTATTATAAGGAAATTATTCATTATGCTTAAACTTACATTGGTTTTAGTCACGAAGTTGACCATTCAGAGTAGAGCCTTTGCTGATCTTTTAAAGACGAGTCTAGATTGTGAGACCCGATTTATTAGTAATGAAATGGAACTGGAGAACCTCGATAGAGCATTAAATCCATTATTACTTGTTGATGTGGCTAACCTACCCAATATTGACGATCGTTGTTGGCAAATCCAGTTTGATACGAATCTTTCTCAAGTGCATATCGTTTTACTCAATACTTCTAAAAAATTCGATAAACAAGACTTACTCGATTGGCCAAATTGTTGCGGTATTTTTCCACAATCATCTTCACTGGTTTTATTGCTACAGGGGATGCGAAAAATTCTCGCCGGTGAATATTGGTTACCAAGAACTATGATGTGCCAGTTACTGCAACACTACCGAAAAGAAGATATACATCCTGAACAACCTATGGTCTCCCTCACTCGCCGTGAGTGCGATGTACTTAGATTAGTGACTGAATGTAAATCCAACATTGATATTGCCAATGCACTATTTGTGAGTGAGCACACGGTCAAATCACATCTTTATAAAGTATTTAAGAAAACGGAAGTTAAAAATCGTACCCAGGCAGCGAATTGGGCAAAGGATAACCCATCTGCATTTAAACAATTGCAAAGATACGACAATAAATAACCTCACTGAAGTGTTAAGCTGGGATCTTTTTACTGATCATGGTCGCATTTTTTATTTTAAATAAAAAACTAGGTTAAACTAACATTAACAGCGACCAAAACTAAAAACTTCCCAGACCAGATGCACTGATATCAATATGAATTTCATCTTCATAGATTCCCCCTGGTCGATTTTCTGTTTCACCAATTTGGATAGTCATAGGTATCCTCTGCCCATTATGGTTCTGTGGCGCATTAACAACCAGCTGATTGCCCGTTACCGTAAAATCAATGACACTGTCAGCCACACTAAATATGTAATCGATATCCCAACGCTCTTGTTTACTTTGATGCCTAAGCTTACCTTGATTATCTGAACGGAAACTAATTTCATAGCCAGCAGTACTTCGAATAAATAAATTAGGATCGATATTCAGCCTTTTTCCTGTTGTCAGGCGACCAAGGTCTAATGGATAAAGTCGTTGCGATAATCCATAGAAACTGATGCTTGCAACAGGAGGAATGCGTGCAGAGATCAATTGATTACGTTCATCTAATACAGTTGTAGACTGTTCAGGATTTGGAATAAGCTGCACGAGTAATTGATTGGTATAGTCTCCTTCTGAACCAAATTGCTGCGCAGGGAAACGTAATTGAAATCGAAAAATGGACTGTTGTGGTGATACCTCGGCAAACCAGTGTCTATTTTGAATAAAACTGCCTGACGTTTGAAGATAGGGGGAAAATGTCAATGAATTTCCGCTTTGCCCCGAGAGTTGATAGCCTTGCTCGATAGTCGAAATCATTAAACTTAAGGCACAATCTTCGTTAGGATCACTAAAACTCACTTTCACCTCGTAGTATTGCATTAACCCAAATGGACTTGTGGTAAAGACATCATATTGATTTTGTGCGCCTGAACTCATTAAACTGACACTTTGTACCCTTGCTTCACAAGCCGCAAAAGCACTAGCAGAATAAATACAGGAAGCAAGAAACATGGCCGTCACGCAGCAAGCCAGTTTCAGCCTTGGCATGATCACTTCGATAAGGTTAGTTAGTGTCATATGGACTCCAGATATATTGGTGCTCTATACACCCTGCGTTAATCAACATAAAGATTACCTAAGCGTAATAAAGCCTTGCTATCATCGCTTATGACTAGCTGATATGTTCGTACGTTTTTGCTATTTAACTTAAGTAAGTAACTACCAGGCTTAAGGCCACTAATGGCAAAGCGACCGCTGCGGTTAGTGAAAAAATCTAAAGCCTCAAAATTTTCATCCGTTTGCGATATTGCTTGTCCGGCTAATAAACTAATAGGCTCACCGGTTTGTTTATCAAATAAGGAGCCCATAGCTGTGATAATGGCATCAGACCCTACCTTAAGCGAATAACCTTGTTTATAACCTGGGTTAAGCGCAAATACCCCATCACCTAAATCGTAGCCAGGGGGTAAATCAGTCACCTCATAGGAAATAAGTTGCTCACTATAAGCCGGTAGATCTGGCACAACCATGGCGCCTAACCCATCGGTATAAACCCTTGAACCTTCATCTGAAATATCTACATCAATGCGATTATTAGCCAGATTAGAGTAGGGTTGTATAATGGCAAAGCTATCGCCAACCGGACGACTAATCGCAACGTTTGCACCAGAAAATACCAATGCTGAAGCCAGTTCTGCGCGGCTGAAATGGCTGCTCTCATTATTACTTAAATCATTAACGCGACTAGTATGCTGTAGGTTAAGATTATATCGATTTGCAGAGTAATCTATACCGGCTTCAAGGTTGGCATCGGTATCACTCGTGCGCTGACCACCAATAAACATATTGACGCCACCCGTTTTACCTATGCCTTTAAGGTAACTATATTCAGTTTGCAAATCTTCCATATCACTACTATAGCTGCTGATTACGCGAGAATATCCCCCAAATGGCCAACTTAAGGTAAATAATGCATTAAATTCATTAGCATCATCCTGGCGATCTTTGTGGGTTAATCTAATACTCCAACTGGCAGGAGTATCAAATAAATCGCCGGAGAGTGCAGGGCTGATTGTCCAATAGTCACCTTGTTCCTGATATGAATCAACATAGTTAACGGTCAGACTGACACGCAAAGCCTGGGTGATCGATTGACTATAACGCCCGGTAAAGAAGTTCCTGTTAATATTGAGCGTAGGCATTAAGTTTATTGGATTAATTGCAGAAATATTTTGTTGCGAAAAGAAATCATCAACTCGACTAAATGACTGCGAAAAATACTCATGAAAGAAACTGAGCTGAGTGTTATTAGGATCATCAGCAAAATCAACATCGAAACCTAGGCTGGCAGCCACGCCTTCACCGACAACATCTTGATGGCTATAAGCGACATTTAAATCAAAAATACCTAATGGCGTAGCAAATAAACTGCGCTGCCCTAGCTGATATAACTCTTGTGCCGCCTGCAGGTTAACGCCGAGGGTCAGAGATGGCGACACGCCATACTCAAACATACCACCGACAATAAATGCATCGTTATCATATTTGAGTTTATCTGCAACTAATTCGCTACTCACTCCCGAGCTAAATGCATATTCAAATTCACCGGGTTTTAATAAGTCCATACCCGTAGCGATACTAAAGTTAATTCGCTCTTGGCGACCATTGCGATCGGTTATCAGCAACTCGACATCACTTACCCCCTCTGCTAATGGAATATCCTCGAGATTATAGGAGCCCGCCCCTAAACTTAGTCTTTTGACCACCACGCCATCAATCAGGACATCGACTTCGGAAGTACGCTCTAAGGTAAATTGACGTGCAGCGGTTGGCCTCACATTACGGGTTGGAATAAGCGAAAAGTCACGAGAAACTCCGAATCCAAGAAAATCGACCCCATTTTGAAAACCGCTGGGACGGCTATAAAAATCCCCCAACACCATACGAGTACCTTGGTTGGGGAAGTCAATATTAAGCCGAGTACCTTGGCGAGAATACACCCCTGACTTACCATCTAATTTATTATAGACAGCTTCATACTCTAATAAGGCATGGCGGTAATTAAGCCCCGCCTCAATAAGATGGTTGAAATCGGTGAAACCTTGACTTTCTTCACTTATATTTTCCGTATTTGATGACGATAAGTAAAGGTTGGTATATCCGCTTAACGTTGAAGCGTCGATATAACGCCGGGTATTTTTTTTAGCTGCAAACGATAAACCGCTTACTTTAAGCGCCTCAATGGGAGCTTGCATGATCAGCTCTAAACTCGACATATCAAAAGTCAAATTAAGCCCCACCTGAGAAAAATCGGCTTGGTTTAATACATCATCATGTTGGTACCCAGCTAATGCCTCGAGGACTTCCGGCACTATAGTATCCGCAAGTAAGGCCAAGGTTGATTTTGCAGGGAGTTCAATATTTTGATCTGCGGTGATAATTAATTCGACGTCACCAATCGCACTATCTTGCAATCGCAATAGGCACTGCAAACGAATGTCTCGCCCAGTGGGGTTTAACTTTATCTCCTCGTTCGCCAAACCTGAAAGCGGCAACAAGCTCAGTAATAGCAATAGTTTACATAACCTGGCCATTAGGGTTCTCGCTCTATGGGGGTTAGAGCTAAACTAAATCCTACGGATAAAGGCCTATCAAGGTGAATAGACAGATTGCGCTTCGAATTGGGTGGGAAAAATGTATTAGTTTGCTCGGCGACCAACGCCTCCCCTTGTATAGTAAGTTCGGTACCGTCGACCCGGGTAATAATCAAGCGATAGTCATTTAGATCGGCGTACTTTCCTCCTTGGTTGTCAATGCTGAATTGCAATAAAGCCGAGGCCTTTGCCTGTTTATCTTGAGAGGGATTTTCCTTTTCGCCGTTGGCAGCTTGCTGGGTTATCGAATTGCGCTTTATCACTAGCAGAGGCTTCATACCAATGGCTGACACATGTACTGCCGCGTTAAAATGGACGAAGATCTTAACCCCACTCTTGTTGGTATTGTCGTCTGACAACTGAGGTTGGCTAAAACGAATAAAATAACTTTGGGACTCAGGCAGGGATTTTTGTCCTAACCACTGTACGCGAACCGACTGCACCGCCCCGGGGGCCAACACGATGGCGGGAGGGAATACTAATAAATCAGGGGTTGTTTCAGGTACAACGGTATAACTGGAACCAACGGCGAACGGATTAAACTGGATCCGATTAACATCGATTTCAACCGGCAATGTAACATTAGAATTATTTTTAATTAAAATTTGCTGATAATTAGGCCGGCTATCAATAGAAAGCGCGGTAACCATGGGAGATATTTCCATCCCATATACAGCCTTTGCCATTGACAGTGTAAGCGTAAATATAAAGCAACAACCAACCACGGCATGCAAGCCTAGTGAATTTCTGTGCATACAACTCCCTGTAACGCTAAGGTTATTCTATTGTCTAAACAAGCGTTAAGCATCACCACTACAATAATAGATATCCCATAAAATCAAAATCGCTATTTCACCATTTCAATTTCAATATTAAGTTTGTCCATACTCAAGGTTTCAATTGGCTGCATGGTTAAGGTACGAGAGGAGTTCGGTAAAATCAAACTGCCGGAGACTAATTCGGAAAGCTGTTCTTTAGTTAACTGCAGTGACTTTACACCATCGCTGACACGCCATTGAGTATTACTAAGACGCACATAACGGTTACCTGAATTATTAATCGTTACCTGCCAATTATTATCTTTAAAACTGATATTTTCGACGGCCAGAATGGCTTTAGCATTGGCCGGCACTACATTGACCAAAGTATTAAAATTGACCGCTAGACTCAATTTTGTGGCACTCTGCCCTGACACGGTAACGGGCAATTGTCGAAAACCTATGCTGTACGCTTGCGACTGGGAAATATCAGGTTCGCCTAAATAACGCACCATCACAGCTTGTGAACGCCCAGCTTGCAATACTGTTGTAACCGGAATAATTAATAAATCATCATCAGCTGGAATATATTCAATATTGCCTGAACTGTTAATTAGCACCTTAAGCGGTACCATTTCAAGTGTAAGTGGTTCGCTGTCGTTATTTTCAACCCGCAAGGTTAATTGGGCATTTCTGCCAACAGGCTCCATTTCGGCCACCATAGGCTGAACTTTATAGGCATATACCTTAGTTACACCAAGGGCACCAATAAGGCATGCCAGCGCTAATAGGCATGATATTTTTTTATTATTTTTTATCATCTGTCACTTCCCAAAAAGATAATGAAACATGAGAGAGTAATACTCCCTCATGTTTTATTTACTTAACCTAAATTAGTTTGCCGCATCAATTTGTACTGTTAAGGTATCTGAATAACCACCAGACCAAGTTGCCCCACCAGGTGTCATAAACGACAATACACCAGCAGCGCCACCGAGCAATCCAGTAGCTGAATATGAAGCATCGACGTTGGCACCATTAGTTCCAACACCGCCTGGCGCATTAAGAACTAAATCTGGATAAGCACCAATTGCCAAAGTGGCGGTATATGGAAGCGATTGATCCTCTGCATCATCTGACTCAAGGCCACCTTCAGCACTGATCATTTGTATCGTTGCACCGTCAGCATCATTACATTCAACAGTTAATCCAATATTTGCTGCATTGGCAGATCCCGAGACGTTACCAAAATCTCTTAATTGGGTATTTAGACCTGAAACCTCACAAACCGCGGGCACATAACCGACTAACTGAACATCACCGGCATTTGCTGTACTTGCGAAAAGTGCTGTTAAAGATGCTGCAACTAAAGTAATCTTTCTCATGGTAAAACTCCTTGTAATATTTCAGATTGGTTTTTTACTAGCCGACCAGTTCTTGCCAACTGGTCGGCAACTTTTCTCCATTGGGGAGAAAATCTCATTAAATACCCTGCTGAGTAAAATTGGGATAAACCTCAATATGCAGGGTATCGCTGTATTTTCCGGCATGTACCAGTGCCTCAGGCAGTGTAATATCTAAGCTTGCTGAAGTCGCAAACGGAATATCCTCGCCAGCACTAAATCGCCGTTCTTGTTGAATATCAATACTATTAGCCGTTAATCTAAACTGAATAGATTCTATTTTTAGCTCAATATCATAGGCCGCAACCACATCATTTTCAGCCTCCGCTTGGCTTAGCTTAAGCCCACCATTCTCTGAGCGTAGGGCAACCAACATCGCTTGATTGCAGTCAATTGCTATCGTTGTGGAGTGGACTAACTGCTGGCTAAAATCGAAAGTGGAGCTGGTGGGTATTGCTATTACACACCTATCTTCAATAACACCTGAAAGTGCCAGAGTCAGTGATTCGTTGGCCTGTGTAGTTGTTAGGCTGTAAGAGAAGTGTAAAACGAGGAATGCGGTTGTATATTTTACAAAAAAAAGCATATTCCTCCCATTTACATTCATATTAATGTCCCCATTACATTAGATTACAGATTACTTTTACATCGATTACCTGAGATAGGTACAGATGAAAGTGTTGCAATAATGTTAGCCATAATACTGATTAACACAATATGAATTAAAGTATGAAGTTTGAGATAATCATTCATACTTACTGTTACGTTAACTCATACTTTCTCAATGTCTTTCTATCAGGGTTAACTATGTAAATTATTGAAAAATAGGTTTTTTACTCGAAATTATAGGTCAGTACATATATATTGGAGTATGACATAGGTATCAGTCCGGCGAACGACACCTCGCTTAGGTAATAAATGATCAGCTTGTTAAGGTTTTGGGATCAGTCCAGTTCCAATCGATGATTAAGTCGTAGAGGCGCCGTTCTCATTATGGCCAAAGAGCCGATTTTTTTTTACAGAAAGGCCGAATATTTGGACGCATTTACAGTATTTTTATTCATCATTAAGCTAGTGGTACTATGATGCTGCCAACAAAGCCACGGTGAGTCGACGTTGTGAGTTATCCCGTGGACGGTCTTATTTCAGCGTTAAAGACTAGAGTGTGCTGGTAGAAGGTACTGACCGAATTATCCGTGGAGAAAAAGTGGTTCGATTGGCTTAAGCAGCCAACACATTCAAGACAGACTCAACATCCCTACGAAGAACGGACTTAACATTACCAACAGCTTTGGTCATTTACCCAAAGGTGCTGTCGGTTCGTTACCCACATAAACCGAATACTGTAGATATTTCTAAAATGGTGTCAGATGCCGCAAACCGCCAATGTTGGTATTGTGGTTAAAGCCTAACCTTTGCAATTACTTGCAAGTCATTTTCAGCTTGATTGGTATCACGCATGTTTTGCTTGTTGAAATCAGCCAATTTCTTCATTTTCATATACCTTTCACTACTTAGGGCTCACTCTTCTGAGCAATGTACTTAATTTATGCACTGGTATAATTAAAGGCTATCGTAATGAATGCTGAAAGAGGCTATGTTATTGATTATAAGAATGGCTTGGGTTAGTGGCTAGCAAGGCTAGAAAAGGTCGCTGTACAATGACAGCCTATGCCTATCGACTGTTGAGACTGGATGATTTATGTTAGTAATTAGGTGCTTAATGTATGGGTTTGGCTATTGTCTGAATGTTACTCGAGTCTTTCATTTCGGTTTTAGTGATAGCCCATTTGGCACAAGCTTTTAGATGAGCCTGGTGTTTATGAATTCAATTACAACGCGTACATAACACTAATAGCATCGAAAGGATGCGTAAATATTTGGATAAAGGTGAAAAATATGTCAATCACATTGATAGTTATTCTGGTTCTGGTGGCACTGGTGTTTTTTTATGTGACCGGGGTATTTAATAAACTGGTTACGCTGAAAAATCGCTACAAAAATGCCTTCGCACAGATCGAGGTGCAATTAAAACGTCGATATGACTTGATACCTAATCTTGTCGAGACCGCCAAGGGTTATATCAAACATGAACGGCAAACCTTGGAAGCCGTGGTAGAGGCACGTAATACGGCGCAGAATATGTTGTCAAAGGCGGCGGCCGATCCCAGTAACACTGATGCCATAAAAGGACTGAGTGGCGCTGAAAGTAAACTGGGGGAGGCCATGATGAACTTTAACATGGTGATGGAGGCCTATCCGGATCTTAAGGCCAATCAGAATATGCTGCAGTTAAGTGAGGAACTTATCTCCACGGAAAATAAGGTCTCTTTTTCCAGGCAGGCCTTTAACGATCAGGTGATGGCTTATAATACTTATAAACAAACTTTTCCTCCGGTGTTTTTTGCGGCGCGATTTGGTCATGGGCAAGATGCAACATTGTTGGAGTTTGAAGATACTGTGGCCATCCAGGCGGCACCCAAAGTCTCATTTTAGTCATTTTCCTAGGTATGCAACATGAATTTTTTTGAATCCCAGGACCGAGCACGTAAAAACACTTTTCAGCTGATTTTGCTGTTTAGCTTGGCGGTGATCATCCTGATCGTGATGGTTAATCTGCTGGTTATGTTGGCGTTTGGTTTTATCGACAACGAGCAAATGTCAGCGGGTCAGTCTTTTTGGCAGCAAATGGATTGGCGCACTTTTGCCACTATCAGTTCGGCAGTCGTTCTGGTGGTCTTGGGAGGCAGTCTTTATAAAATCATGGCTTTGTCGGCTGGTGGCAAGGTTGTTGCCGAAGGGCTAGGAGGGCAATTAATCGCACAAAATACCACGGTTCTGAATCAACGAAAATTATTAAATGTGGTAGAGGAAATGGCTATCGCTTCTGGTACGCCAGCACCACCGGTATATTTGTTGGCTGACGAGAACGGTATCAATGCATTCGCCGCCGGTTTCTCCCCCAAAGATGCCGTTATTGGCGTGACTCAAGGAGCGATTGATCACCTCAGTCGCGATCAACTTCAAGGTGTCATCGCTCATGAGTTTAGCCATATTTTTAACGGTGATATGCGCCTAAATATCCGCTTGATCGGTGTTCTTAACGGGATACTGATCCTCGGTATTATTGGTTACCACTTACTGTATTCCACTTCTCGTTCTCGGCGTGGACGGGACAATGGTAAAGGGGCCGCAGGAATATTAGCACTGGCGATTGGGCTCATTGTCATCGGCTTTGCCGGGACTTTTTTTGGCGGCTTAATAAAAGCGGCCGTGAGTCGACAAAGAGAATACCTAGCAGATGCCTCAGCGGTTCAGTTTACCCGTAACCCAGAAGGCATTGCGGGTGCATTGAAACGCATCGGCGGGCTAGAGTTTGGATCTTTGATAGAGGATCCCGGGGCAGCTGAAATCAGCCATGCTTTTTTTGCTCAAGGCGTTTCAGGTTTGATGCAAACGTTGTCCGCTACCCATCCACCACTGGCAAAGCGTATCTTGCACATTGATCCCCATTGGGATGGCAAATTTGCCACTGTCGACAAGCTCGAAATAGACCAAAGTGTGCAATCTGGCGATGGAAAAGTATCCAAGGCTCAGCCAGAATTGGCGAAAAAAATGAGCACAATTGCTGCCGGGGCGTCCATAGTTGATCTTGCCAATAGTATTAGTCAAATAGGCAATCCTACGCGGGAAACGGTCGATTATGTTCGGGCGTTAATTGCGCAGTTACCCACTGTCATCAAGGATGCTGCTCGCGAACCCTATGGGGCTCGGGCCGTTGTTTATGCCCTGCTATTGGATAAGGATCAGCAAATTCGGCTTAAACAATTAGCTTATTTACACCAATATGCCGACGCAAATGTTGCCGTTTTTACCCGTAAACTGCTGTCTGAAATAGATAGGTTAGAGGCTGGCTCTCGGCTTCCATTAATTGATATTGCCATCCCAGCTCTCAAACAGTTATCACTGTCTCAGTACCAGATTTTCAGAGTCAATATGGATGCTCTGATTGACATGGATTTTAAACTTGTCTTAAAGGAGTGGACCTTACGTAAAATTCTGTTCATTCATCTGGATGCTCACTTCTTCAAACATCCGCGCAGCCTACTGGCTAGCGTAGATAGCGAGCAACTTAAGCCCGAAATTGCATTGCTGCTATCCGTGTTGACCTATGCCGGTCAGCAAGAACAGGTTGTCAGAGAGGACGTTTTTATCACCGCGGTAGAAGCATTGGGAATGAGCGAGCTCAAATTAGTTAACGAAAATGCAGTCAAGCTATCAGATCTGGACACAGCGCTACAAAAACTGGAAAAGTTAACTCCTATGGCCAAACCGATGTTATTGCACGCCTGTGCCGTTTGCATCATGCGCGATCAAAAGATAGATCCGGTTGAGGTTGAATTATTACGGGCTTTTGCCGATGTTCTGGCTTGTCCAATGCCACCACTGATCTCTTATGCTTAAGCATTGTATCGCTCAATTTACCTTGAGTATGGATTGCACTCGTTAGCCTTAACTCATAAGAATATGCACCAATAATGGAATGGACCTACCGTTTGCTCGTCTTTTTAATAAGCGATTAAATCATCAAATTAAATGCATCTCCCGCCATATTATTAACTGCGTTGCAAGAAACCTATCTAGACAAATGGATCGAAACCTACAAAAAAAGATCGAATTCATTTGGGAAAATGTGCCGCGGCTCACCGGCAATGAAACATTACTTAATGGGAAATAGGTTGGGGCTGATAAGAATTTAGCTAAAAGCTAAATTGAAGGTCACCATTTTAAAAACGGGTAACGGTTAGCTTAAGTCAGAGCCATTACATTTGAGATGGAAATGACACAACAATGATGACTTAAGAGTGTTGCTGGCATCGCAATGATCTGCTGTACCATAGCGACATTAAGTCAATTTTTTAGACAAAAAATAATAAAAAAATAATATAAAAATTAGTGGCTTATGTTTTTTAGGTAAAAGGGAATGCAGCCCTCCATTAAACCCACTAGCCATCGGCTATTGCTTGACGTCAATACTTGTCTCAATTGGTGCTTTGGCGCGTCGTTAAGTAAAGGCCAACAAAAGAGGCTATTTTAAGGCGCCCCGGGGCATTAAGCGTCTTCGTTTTTTATTCTCAGATGCAGTCACTGTCGATGTAGGCAGAGGATTATCGGTGGCCAACGGCAAGGTGAAGTATAAAAACCGCCTCCCAGTGGTATAGTTGGTTAATTTCGTTGCACAACAGGAGACATATTATTTACACACTGTATTGGGATCGCGGTGGGGCCAACATGGCCACTCACGCCGTACTGGAAGAGTTGGGCGTGGCCTACGAGTTGATCGAGATCGATTTGGCTAAACGAATGCAACGTACACCGGAGTACCTGGCGATCAACCCGAACGGCAAGGTGCCCACATTACAGCACCGGGGCGAAATCATTTATGAATCGGCGGCGATTCTGATGTACCTGCTTGACCAGCACCCGAATGCCGGTTTGGCCCCCGCACTGCATTCGCCGCAACGAGGGCATTATTACCAATACCTCACTTGGATGTCGAACACCTTGCAGGAAGCGGCTAACCGCTGGGCCCACCCGGAGCACTACGTCACTGGCGATACCGATTTGCCCTCTGTGGTGGATAAAGCAACCCAGGACCTGAGCCGCTGCTGGAGCATCCTCAACGATGATCTGGGCAATAAAGGCCCATGGCTTCTAGGTGACAGACTAAGCGGCGCCGACTTTCATTTGTTTATGGTGGCCTACTGGAGCAGCCGCTATGGCAGTCGAGCGCAAGACTGGCCAAACCTACGCCGCCACATGCAAGCCATGCTTCAACGCGACTCTATCCAACAGATGATGTCTCAGGAGGGACTGACATTGGAATGCTGATCCGAGGTGGGATGGTTCACGCACTTAATAGAATTTTGCAGTGAATAAGTCCCTATGGCCATTAATTCATTATGTTTAACACTCGTGGAGTCCATATACGCAAAGTGGCACAACGCGAGATAGAACTAGGGTGAAAATAATTTTAAGGTAGTGGCCATTTTTTCTTCATAAAGAGCATGTTTCCATTAGGCAATTGTAGGGCTGTGATTACTGTTTTTGGTGTCTATTTGTTGGTTACATAATTAAATTTTCAGTTTCTTCTCGTGAGAGTATGAAAAAAAAGCGAAAAACATTGCCAGTAATATGTACACGGCGAGCCAGAAAAAAAGCTGAGAGCCTGTGATCCCATTATCAATGAGATAACCAAATAAAATCGGAGAAATCGAGGTCGATATCACACCAAGAGAGACCATGAGTGCGCGTATTCTCCCAAGATACTTGGTGCCATAGACTTCAGCCCAAAGCGCATTAATGATTGGGCTACCGGAGCCCATGGCGATGCCGAGTAAAATAAGTAGCGCGTAAGCAACCCAGTTGCCTGTTAGTTGCGAGGCCAACAACAAAGCCATGAGCATTGGGATTGGGTAATATTTTAACAATTGTCTCCCGCTGAATCTGTCAACCAATGCGCCCGTATACATTGATGAAAGCCAATGGGCAATCCCATAAAAGACGAAGCAATTGGCAAAAAGCATGGGTGTCCAGCCCATCTGAGGAAGAAAAAATCCCTGATGAATAAATATTCCTGTCACGATGAATGGTGCGGCAAGGACTGTGGGTAGTACCAACCAAAAACGATAATCGGCAAGTAATGTTCTTCTCGATCCATCCTCTTTGAGTGGTTTAGAAGGTTCACAGTCTAAAGTTGGATCATGTTCGGCATATTTTTGATTTCTCGCACGTTTAATAAGAAAAAGTGCCAGAGGAAGATAAAGTAAGGGGACTGATACTGCTATGATCAACCAACTTTGTTGCCACCCGAATTGTGCAATAAAAAATACTGCAATGGAAGGCAGTATGATTTCACCTAAGGGAACCCCTGTGGTTGCTACACTTACACCTTTGCCACGATTCAAAGAAAACCTTTTCATCATTGTGGTTATGGCGGTGTGTGGAAAAAGTCCCTGACCAAAAAAACGCAGGAGAAAAAGTCCGACAACAAGCGTTGTTAGGTTATTGGTCTGCCAGAGCGTAAGCGCTGCCAGAGAAAGTCCAATTGTGCAGAATAGGATAAACTTTTCTAACGAGACTTTGTCAATACTCCCACCAATCCACATGATAAGTAGGCCACTGGCAAGTGTTGCCATAGAGTAGGCGGTTCCATAGCTTGTGGCTGATAGACCAAGACTTTCTTTAAAGCTGTCTCCGAACCAGCTAATGAAAAACGACTGACCGAAGTTGCCCATGAAAACGGTCATCACGCCAAAAATGAGAATTGGCCAGCTGTGGCTTATAAAACGTAAATATTCGCGGATCATGTATTATATAAGCTCCCTAAAAAATTCACACAATTGACTTTTTTGATGGTTTGTCAACAAAGGGAAATGCGGATGACTATTATGCTATTCACATTTAGCTATGTTTCCAAGTCCAAATAGCCAAATGAACCTATTTCCTTTTTACTCTATTGCCTTTGTAGGATAGGCGGCTTTGTCATTTTTGTTTATGTGCATGTTAGCATGGTAGGTTTCTAAGTCGCTTTTACCTGAAGATAGCACACCGCCACAACGGGGCTTGATTGATGGATAATAAACTATCTTTTTAAATGCCCTTGCATCAAAGGAGCCATAGTATCAACGCTAGATTGTTGCTGCCAATCTGGTAAAAGCCGATATAAAAAAAGCGATGTATACGAAGCAGAATGAATGATTGTGTTCAAAGCAGTATTTTTTCGTAAATAGATTTTACTCTTTCTATACGGCACAAACTTTTTCTTTACAGAAATGGGTTTTCTTGTTGATGAGTGAAACGTTATAATTTCGAACACTTAACTGAAGTATCGTATAAATAATGCGCGCTTTGGTGATAACGTAAATGGATATATTATTTTGATGAAGATATTTGGAACACACAGCGGGGCATTTCATGCCGATGATGTTTTTGCCATTGCGGCGTTGTCGATGTTGCATCCGGAGTATGAAATACATCGCTCACGTGACCCCAAAGTATGGGCAAAATGCGATTACCTCGTTGATGTTGGTGGTTACTACAATCACGATGAAAAGGTATATGACCACCATTTTAAGAACGGTCCGACATACGATGATGGTTTAAAAATGTCATCTATCGGCCTTATTTGGTCTCATTATGGTACTGAGATTTGTGGCTGTCCTGATATTGCCGATAGGATTAGTCGACGTTTGATTAGACAGTTTGATGCAATTGATAATGGAGTGACATTAACACATCATATTGAAGACTTTTCTGATGTGCGCGAAATCTCACTATCGGGGTCAATTTCTATGATGAACCCTCAGGACCACTCTAAAACAGACGACGTTTTTGAGGGCGAAGTAGTGCGCGCTCGTTTAATGCTTCAGACTGCCATCGCACAAGCCAAGCACTGGATTGATAGTCGGGAAGGGGTGGAACTTGCTCTTAACGTGGCTCACAATGAAAAACGTTCATATATCATTGTGCCTGAAGATTGTAAGTGGATAGAACACCTGTTTAACAGCAATGGAAATGAAACGATACTTTATGCAATATTTCCAAATGGTGAAAAATGGTACGCCCGCACCGTTCCATCAGCTCCTGGAGAATTCTCTAACCGTAAAGATTTTCCAACATCATGGGCTGGTTTGAGTGATGAAGCGTTTTCAAAAGTGGCACAGATCCCAGATGGCGTATTCTGTCATCATGGCTTATTTATCTGTGCAACAGGTTCACTTCAGTCAACTATGAAGTTAGTCGCTGATGCCATTAAAGCCTAAACCGACAACGCCATGATAAATGTTTGTATTTGGTAAGCAGTGCTCAGTAAAAGGTGAAGACCTAAACGAGCTTGAACGTAGGGCTGTGAACCAATGTAGTACTCAAAACATGGCCAAGATTGTTGGCGGCATCAAAAGGATTTGCTGCGCCATAGCGTCATTACGTAAACTCGTTAGTAAAAAGACTAGCGAGTTATCTTTAAACGCAATGACATCATGCTAATGCGAGCCTGTAAACGATTCAAAAGATGTTATTAGTTTATAGACATTCGAAATCATTCTGAGACATTCAATATCACACGAATATATTCGCTCTTCATTGGCGATAACAAGTCTAGATAACCTCAACAATCCAGTAGCCAACATCGCGGCTGAGCTCAACGTTTTACCGAAGTAGGAAGCAAAGATGAGTAGAGATTTTTTCGAGCATAAAGCAGTTATTTTCGATAGCGATGATAATAGAGTTTCAAATGTCGAAAACATTGCCAATGCTGTCATTAAAAATGTAAGCCTTGATCGACAAATGCACTTAATGGATTTTGGCTCAGGTACCGGATTGCTACTTGAGCGCATTGCGCCGTCTGTACGAAAAATTACTGCTATTGACATTTCAAAATCGATGAATGATCAGCTTGAAAAGAAGCGAGTCAGTCTTAGTTGTGAAATTGATATATTGGCCATTGATTTAGAATCTACAGATATCACAGATAAATTTGATGGCATTATATCTTCAATGACAATGCATCATGTGAAAGATATTGGGGCAATGTTCGTTAAGTTCTATTCTCTGCTAAATGATGGCGGAATAATCGCTATATCTGATCTTGACAAGGAAGATGGAAGTTTCCATACAGAAGATACTAGTGTCTACCATTTCGGTTTTGACCGAGATGCGATTGCTCTTGCAGCAAAGCAAGCTTGTTTTCGAGAGGTTGAAGTCGTTGATGCTAGTGTAGTGCACAAGTCACAAGGAGAGTTTGCGGTATTTTTATTAACGGCTAAGAAATAAGCATGTATCAAGTTGATCAAACGAACAACACCGTTGGCTGTTGTTCGTTGCTTACTTATTTTCTTGTCATTGATCTAAACAAGCCAAACTCAGTTATGGCATTGGCATATCGATGTTTGGCTTGTTTTATCTAATCTGTAGAGAAAACCTCGTGATCAGAGCGAAGCGAAGTCGCGGGGATGAATCGATAAACTAACCTTGCTCTTGAATATATTGACGGATCGTATCAACGGAAGTGCTGCCGTTTCCAGATAAAGCGTTATTAGTACTATGCTTAGCAGGCTTGTTCACTTTCAACAATCTTTTGAATATCGTGCGGGTGTACTTTAACGCAAATGCCATTGGCCTTAAACGCTATGGTTGGGTTGGCTAAGCGCTCTTTATCGCCTTTTGGCGAACTTTGCTTTACCTTAATGTCACTGTTTTCTGAATCATTACTCGCAATAATATCAGCCAGTTGTGGCACTTTTTCGATAAGCTCTGCGACTAGTTCATCACAGGTTTGTGCCTGTGACGGAAACACTAACTCGACATGTTCCCAGCCTTCAACTGGATAAGCTTTGTCGGATGGGAAGGGCAGTTCAACACATTGAATGTGCATTGCGCCAATAACTAATGGCTCGGTTAATTTAATGATTAAAATAGGCCGACCGTTAATGATATTATTGGAGATTATTTTGCCATGTTGGCTAAATTCATCAGCTAATAACTGCGCCATGTGGTTGTCGTTCACTCGTAAGGCGGCATGATCGCAGTATAGTGATAAGTTCTCTAGGCCTAACTGATCAATAAATGCCGTAATGCGCTGACCAAAGTCGACCCAAGTATGTTGTAGGTGTTGGTAATTCATTTTGTGACCCAAAAAACAAAGCAAAAATGGTATGGTTGAGATTAAATCAGCCTATGGCCATATTTCAATCGGTGTACCGGCATCAATCATTTGCCATAATTCATCCATTTCTTTGTTGGTGACGGCAATGCAACCATTGGTCCAGTTGTACTTTTGTGCTTCTTTTGGCGGCAACGTTGAACGAGGGTTTTCACCGTGGATCATGATCATGCCACCGGCTCGGATCCCTAATGCGTCAGCCCTTAATTTATCTTCTTCATTGGGATACGAAATATGAATCGATTTATAAAATGCACTATCAGATTTTTTATAATCTAAAACGTAACGGCCTTGTGGAGTGCGTTGATCACCTTCTTTAAGCTTATGACCACTGGGCACATCGCCCATGGCAATGAGGTAACTTTTAACCACTTTTCCGTCACGCATGACAGATAAACGAGATTCGGATTTATTGACCACAACTAAATCCACTTTTGCTGTTGTTTGGCTTGTCGAAGCAAGCGCTAATAACGGGCAGAAAATTAAGGCTATAAATAATATGTACAACGCGCGCATGAAAACTCCGTAAACCAATGACCTTTTTAATTTTTATTGTAAAATGACCTTATTTCGAATGTTAACATCCGACAGTCAATGTTAGATTTTAACGACTACAAGGGTTAATTGATATTAGTTAACCAAGTTTATTTGCAATTTATTGCCCAAGACAGTGAATATTAAGATGAATACCGAAGAAAAACCCGACAGCCCACTGAAACAATACCTTAGAAGTGTGATTTTTGGTACCGAAACCTTAGCAGGAAAACGCTTCGATATTGCCCTTATGGTCTGTATTGTACTGAGTGTGTTATTAATTTTTATCGATACGATAGAACGAGTTAATTCGCCGTACGGTGACTATATTCAAATTGCTGAATGGACCTTTACGGTAATCTTTACCGTTGAGTACATATTAAGGATCTATTGTTCGCTTAATCGGTTACACTATGCACGCAGCTTTTTTGGTGTAGTGGATTTAGTGTCCATTTTACCCAGTTATTTAGACTTGATTTTCCCAGGTGCCAATGTGGCGTTAGCGCTAAGGGTACTGCGTTTATTTCGTGTGTTTAGGGTATTAAAGTTACTTCGATATTTAAGAGATGGTCATATATTACTCAAAGCCATGATGCAGTCGAGTCGAAAAGTGTTTATGTTTTTTTTCGCAGTAAGCCTGATTATCATGGTATTAAGTGTGATTATGTATGTAGTCGAAGGCCCAAATAATGGCTTTACTTCAATACCTCAGTCCATGTATTGGACCGTGGTGACCATTACCACGGTTGGTTATGGAGACATTACGCCACAAACACCATTAGGTCAGGCGATTGCGGCACTGACTATGCTCATTGGTTATTCGATTATTGCCATTCCAACAGGCATTTTAACCGCTGAAATTACACATGAAATGGTCAGAACCCGTGATTTACGTAAATGCAGTAATTGTGGCAAGAAAGGCCACGATAACGATGCTGAATATTGTAATCATTGTGGTAGCGAACTGGAAAAACTCTAGGGTTATCGGCCATAAAGCGAGCTTGGGTTTGCTTATATATATTTACACTCAAGGATACTAATGACCACTGCTAAATTTGTTGAGGGTTCGATTTTACGCCATATCCTAGTGATGAGCTCTACTGCTGCAGTAGGGATTTCGGCACTGTTTGTGGTCGACTTACTCGATATTTTCTTTTTAAGTCTGCTCGGCGAAGTTGAACTTGCCGCTGCGGCAGGTTATGCCAGCACGATTTCTTTTTTTACCACATCAATAGGCATCGGCTTATCTATTGCTCTGGGTGCATTAGTGTCAAAAGCAGTGGGTGCTAAAAATATTAAGTTAGCTAAACGATTGTTTTTAAACAGTGCCATCGTGACGTTAATCACCAGTGTGCTGGTGGCTGCGGTAGTGATTGCGTTTATTCCAGAACTGTTAGCCTTGGTGGGTGCAACAGGGCGCACGGCGGAATTAGCGCAAAGCTATTTATATATTCTGGTGCCATCATTACCGTTTATTTGCTTAGCAATGGCACTTGGCGGTGCATTACGCGCGGTGGGCGATGCCAAATTGTCGATGATGTCGACGCTCGCCGGTGGTGGTGTAAATGCCATATTAGATCCTATCTTCATTTTTTCCTTATCAATGGGGATAGAAGGCGCGGCCGCGGCTTCGGTATTGGCTCGTATTGTTGTGTTTATTATCTCCGCCCGCGGCGTAGTGATAAAACATAAACTGTTAGGTCGGTTTTCGCTTGATGAGTTTAAACAAGACCTCGGGACTATTTTTTCAATTGCCGCACCGGCAATGCTGACCAATGTGGCAACCCCCATTGGTAATGCGGTGGTAACGCGAGCTATCGCCGATTTTGGTGATAGCTATGTGGCTGGTTGGGCTGTATTAGGTCGTTTGATCCCCGTATCGTTTGGGATGATTTTTGCACTGTCGGGGGCCGTTGGACCGATTGTGGGGCAAAACTTTGGTGCCAATGAAATTGAGCGAGTTAGATTGAGTTTGACCAAAGCGATTCAATTTTGTGTGGTTTATGTGCTGGTGATGTCACTTGGACTGTATCTATTACGCAATGTCATTATTAGCAGCTTTGCTATGAAAGGTGATGCGGCAGAGCTTATTTTATTTTTCTGTCAGTACATTGCCGTGTTCTTTATCTTTTCGGGAATTCTGTTTATTGCCAACGCCTCATTTAATAATTTAGGTAAGGCCAAATATTCCACCTTTTTTAACGTCGGTAAAGCAACCGTCGGCACCATACCCTTTGTCTATTTTGGCGCGCAGTGGGGCGGCGTGTTTGGGGTATTAATTGGCCAGGTTATTGGAGCGATTATCTTCGGTGTGATAGGTATTTTCTGTGCATACCGATTAGTCGACAAAATTAGTCGCCAAGGTTTGTTGCCGGCTGGTGCCAACCAACAACTGTTAGAAGACGATGCGATAAACATTGATATGGTTGCAGCACCATCACCTATGCCAGGACGCACTCAGATGGCCCAATTGGATGAAGAGCCCTTTTGTAAGCAATTTGCGCAACAAGATAATGCCGATGACACTATTGCTGACGAAACCAATACTGACAAAACGAGCGCCGATAAAACTAATTGATCTAATCAGCATTTAACACATCATGAATACCTATTTAACAGGCAATAAAAAGCCCCTATTATATTGGCTAAGGCCAACATAATAGGGGCTTTTTGTCACTAACACCCTTGTGAGGCGGCGTTAGTCTTTATCAGTTTCAGTGTTGCTGGTCTCTGTTGCTGCGGCTTGTTCTGCGGCTTCTGTTACCGCAATTTTTTCGCGTTCAGCTTTAGAGATATAACGCTCAACAGCCTTGCTGCTAGGGTTAGACGGCACCACTTTGTTTTGGCGAGCCTTGGCACGTTTAGCCAGCTTTTTGATCATCTCTTGCTTTCTATTCATCTGATTTCTTACTTTGTAAACGACAAGCTATTGATATCATTTTTGATGATAAACAGCTTATCAAAGCGTGATGACACTGGTCTTAGAGCCAACGGCAACATCACGAGAAAATTTGGATGCTATTTTAGCTTAATTGCTTAGCTGGATATAGTGTTTTATCCGTCAGCGACAGTATTAGTCTTTCAAGTCAGGTAAAACATCATCAGCTAAATTACCTCAACTCGGGTTAAAAGATGAGATAAAGCGGTAAATATCAGAATATTTTACCTGATTAACAACCGTTTAGTATCCCGAACGGGGTTTACTCATTAAACCCCGAATTTTTTGATATCTTCAGCGGTAGCACCATCGTTACATTCGCCACGAATTTCACCGCGTTCAGTTTCAACATAACGACTTAATTCGATAAATCCGGCTTTACAATAACCGTTCATTTCGATGGTTTTTTTAAGGCCAAGATCGATTTGTTGATGCCACAGTTCTAGGCGATTTTCAGCTTTACGTAGTTCTATTTGATAGCTTTGGGCATCTTGTTTACTGCGGCGAATGACTCTATCTCGAGGAGCATCACCGGGAATGCTACGATCAAGGGCGGTAGCTAATTTGGCTTTATAGACAAATAACTTAATCCCTTTACCTTTAATTTGCGTGCTGAATGCGTCGCGAAACTGGCCAACATAGTCCATTGGGTCTGGTTCGCTGGTGCTACAGGCGCTTAGAAGTATGGCGCTACAAATGATTAAGCCGATTTTTGACACACATAACCTCATCAGTTTTTTATCCTAAATGATATCTGGAAAAAGCTGCAGAAGATAATTATCAACCATTTATTGATACAACAATGGTCTAAAAAACAAAAGAATATATACAGCAATCTGTTAGCCACAGCATTAAGCTAAACTGTGGCGAAATAATACGAATTGTGGTTTACGCAAAACGCTCGTTGAGGTAGCTCATAATGGCTTTTGATTCATATAGCCATTGGGTTTTGCCATCTTGCTCGATACGTAGACAAGGGACTTTGAGTTTGCCACCTTGCTCGGTTAGCACGCTTTTGTGCTCATCTTGTTTGGCATCAACTAAGTTGATGGTTAAGTTTTGACGACGCATTTCACGACGAACTTTGACACAAAAAGGGCAGGCGGCGTATTGATACAATGCCAGCGATTGAGTCTGTTGATCGACAATGACTTGTTGATCTTGCGGACGTTGGCGCTTTTTAGGAGCAAACACAAAATTTAACAACAAAATAATTCGACCTAAAATCCAGCGAACGATAAACATATAAAACCTCAATCTTAACAATATTAATGATACGGCATGATTGCAAACGCCTGTTATTCCTCGTTTACAATGTATGCGCAGTCTACCCGATGTCGAGAGCCGTTAATAGCTATGACGGGTTAATTTACTTGTAGTTCAAGCAATGCTTCAGCGGCATCTTCTACGGTGTTGATGCGGCTTTCTAGTACAAAAACTTTTCCCGCATCAATGCCTGCTTGATCAATTAAATACGCTTTAACTGCGCTGGCCCGCTGTTGTGCTAATTGGCCAAATTCATCTGTAGTGATCTGCTGGTGGTTTTTAAGCATATTGTATAAGCCAATGTGCCAGCGAGTAACGAGCTCTACTTCTGTCAGCTCTGGAGTTTCTTGTTGTAAAGATTGTTTTATCGCTAATGGTGGCTGCGACAATTCTTGCTCAACTAATTGATACAGTGCATCAGCTGATGGCCCTGTTGCAGGGAACTGGCTGGCAGATAAACTTTTTGGTAACGCGTTAAATTTTATCCCTGCTGTTATAGCCAGTTGTTTATGCAGTTTGATTTCAGCTAACGCTTGTTTATCGTTAATTAAGTCAATACTGCCTTTAATATTGAGATTCAGCAGCGGTCTGTCTATTAATGCTTTAGCCAGTTTGTCGAGGGTATTTTTTTGTTTAAGTGAAAGACTGCTGAGTCCGTAATCAAAACTGATTTTATCCATTTCCTCATCACCATCCACAAGGCCTGCTAAGAATGAAAAGGGTGAGGTCACGGCTTTGGTAATAATATTACCCAAAGCATTCACGATTATGCTTCCAAAGCTGAAGTTGGGAGAATCAAGGTCCCCTGAGACATCAACGCCCAAATCAATCACACCGTGGCGATCTTGCAATAATGCCACCGCCAACGTCACCGGTAGACTGGTTGCTAAACTGCTATTGCTGGGTTTGCCCAGTTTAAGTTGATCAATGACGACGTGATTACTGCCAACTAATGCAGTGTTTTTAAGTTGGTAGTTTAGGTCTAATGACAATTGGCCTTTATCTATGTAATAGCCAGCATAAGTACTTGAATAGGGATTGACCGAGGTTAACTCTACGTTGTCAAAATTCAAGTTAAGATCAAGATACGGTTGGTCGAGTAACGGATTTATCTCACCTTTTAACGTCACCGGAGCATATCTATCGATTTTACCCACCAAATCAACCGATGCCGTGGTCTGTGGTTTCGATGAAAGATGGCTAATTTGGCCATTGAGCATTTCTATGCCTGAAGCAAAATTAGGTGTTAATGAGTTATCCGCAAAAAAAGCTGAGCTGTCTTTAATGCCTATTTTATTAATGTTGAATTGCATTTGCGGTGAATCTGTCATTGGCGGTTCACTGCCTGCTGATGAATTCAGTGTTGAGGCATCAGCTTTGCGCTGATCGACTATCAATTTGCTCGGATCAACGCTATCAACAGCTTGCTTTATCTCCACGGGATCGGTTGTGGCTTTTTTTGTGTGGATCAGCTGGCTGATATTAGTGCCGCGATCGGGTGAAATAATGATGCGACTAAAGAGTTTATCGAAGTTTATTTCATCGATGTCAATGATAGCTTGTTGGCGATCAAACGATAACTGGTTGATGTCCATGGTTTCCCATGTCAGCAATGGTTTATTTAGCACATTATCGTTAATGTGCAGCTGGTTGATGTTAGCGCTGCCTGTGTAGGTGAGGGTATCTTTAGCATCGGCATGTAAATTACCTTTAGTGGAAAATACCCCGTCTTCTACTGTGATATTAATGTATGGTGCGATATAGGGTTGCAAGCGTGACAGCAACATATTACTAAAATCGATATCAGCATTAATCGTTTGTGCTAATGCATCGACTTGCCCTGTCGACGTTAATAGGCTTTGCGCATTGATGCCAGTCGAGAATTGGTAATCAATAGGGGTGGATAAATCAGATTTTACCAAGCCGGTTGAGACATCAATGGGACCGAGTTGCCAAAGGATGATGTTATCACTGGCAATGCCTTCCCCAAGGTCTACTTGGTACTGTGCCACAGTGATTTTATGTAAATTGACTAACCATGGAGAATCAACCTTATCAGCAGTATTAGGATCAACATTTTGGCTTGTCATTTCAGTTTGTGACGGGCGGGGTGAACCTGCGTTTGTTTGCGGTGCTTGGGTCACAATAGCGTCAGGTGTTTGGGTGACTTGTTCAGTGGTTATGTCAGACTCTGCCTCTATGCTGGCGTCAGTGATATTTGAGACATTTGCAACCTCTGTGGTATCTGTGGTGTCATTAGTATCAGTTTGGCTCGAAGCAGCATCGTCGAGAAGTTGAGTATTTTGAGGTAACAGTAACGCGACTAAATCAGCTCCTTTAGGGGTGATGTTGAGTTTGATTTTACCATTTTCAGTATGAAACTCATCAATGCTAACAAGTTTTTTCTGGCTATCTACATTGATATTTTTTAACGCTAACACATCAATGGCGATTTTTTCATCTTGCTGATGTAGCGCTTTAAAACGGTTAATCACTATCTGCGCTTTGGTGACATTAATGTGGCTTATTGGGGCTAAGTTTTTATCTTGTAACGTCACAGTGTACTGGCCGTTTACGCTGAGCATGCCTTCAGATAAGTTAATCGCAAACAGTTGATCAACAAAAGTCCAATAACGAGATAAATCAACGCCAGCAGCGTCGAGATCACCTTGTATTGCTAATGGCGATAATTGAAATTGTCCTTGCAGTGCCACCGAGCCGTTAAATTGATCTTCTATGCTCAGATTATAGCGATTAACCTGGTCTTGTTTATCCTCTAACGCGGTACTCAAGCTGCTAAATTGTGTCAATGACAGATTGATATTTGGGTAGTTGATATGAGTATCGGTGACGTTGTCATCTAAGGTGAACACACCTTGTAGCAGCTCAATTTTACCGATGTTTATCGCCGGTAGACTTGTCGGTGCAGTATTGGCTGGTGTTGATTGAGTGTCTTTACCTAGGCGCTTGATAATATCACTAAAGTTAAATACAACCTGTTGATCATCGGTTTGAGTAAGCGACACTCGGATAGTGGGTTGTGCTAGACGGATATCTTCAATCACTAATGTCCAAGATGTGATGGATTGCCACAATTGAATGTTGCCATACAGCGTGGCTAGTGATGCAAAGGTTTGCTGACTATTAGCTTCATTGATAACCAAACCCGATACCGTTAGTTCTAGCGTAAAAGGATTGATACTAATGTCTTGTAGACTAACGTCTCTACCTAATTGCTCGGCTAATATCTCTGGTGCTTGTTGTTTGGCAATATACGGAATTAATCCACCGAGTACAGCGCAAGACAATAGGTAAATTGTTAATCCATAAAGGGTTAATTTTTGAATACGAGAGCGCGGTTTAACCGCTGAGCGCAACTGAGCTAAAAACGGGGTCATATGAAGTAGTCTTGATAAAAACAATGGTAACAGGTACCTATTTTAGCAAAAAAACTATCTTTGCAAATCATTATTTTGGCCGCAAAACTGATTAATTTACATTTAGGTTTATTGATGGTAGCGTTATATTTAAGTTTATGTAATTAATAGGTTTTATTTTATCTTATTGTTAACTTATTTTCGTATCTGACTTTAACTAGGAGTGTTAAGTCGTTATAGCGGGATGTTATCCTTGGCCCTTATGGCGTGATGGCATCATTTATTTAGCATAATATCTGCAGTATCCATGCGCGGATTTAACCTCAATTTTCAAGGATGACAAATGCAAATTCGTCTTGCTTCGAGCATAGATTTAGAACCGCTGAGCCTGCTATTTGATCAATATCGGCAGCAATTACACCAAGCCTCAGACTATCGTGCCTGCCATGCTTTTTTGAAACATCGCTTGGCTGAAAATGATTCGATGATTTTTGTGTCGTTCAAAGAAGATAAAATGATGGGTTTTATTCAACTGTATCCGTCGTTTTCTTCATTACGACTGGCGCCTGTGTGGTATTTAGAGGATGTGTTTGTCTCACCACAGGATCAGCAGCTTGATATTATCAGTCAGATGTATCAAAAAGCACAAGCATTGGCGCAAAGTACCGGGGTATTATTAATTAATCGCCACGATATAGAGGGCATTGTTGAGTCGGAATCAGTTGGTTCTTAGCATAAATCACCAATGTGAACTCGATTGACGGCTGTTTGACCTTGCTGGCTCAAACTATCAAAATATAAGCGTTAGTTATTTTAGACCTCAGTTATTTTTCTGGTAAAATAACTGAGGTTTTTTTATTATTTTTTCATCGTAGATGTTAAGGAACAGAGATTGAATAAGAGTGTATTAACCAACCTTATTGCGGCCATTCTTATGCTGGTCGGGTATGTGTTAGAACAACAGATTGTGCTGACGATAGGATTATTTGCATTATCGGGTGCGTTAACAAATTGGTTGGCGATCCATATGTTGTTTGAAAAGGTCCCCGGTTTGTATGGCTCTGGAGTGGTTCCATCGCGTTTCGAAGAGTTTAAATTGGGCATTAAACATTTAATGATGAAACAATTTTTTACCCAAGAGAATATCGATCGCTTTTTGACAACCAGCAGTGCCAGCAGTATTGATTTAACACCTGTGATTGAACAAATTGATTTGGCGCCGTCATTCGATGCATTGGTGTCGACCATCGAAAAGTCATCATTTGGTGCCATGATAGCAATGTTTGGTGGCACAGAGGCGTTGATCCCACTAAAAGAGCCTTTTATTGAAAAAATGAAACTGTCTTTAGTTGAACTGGCTCAAAGTGAAGAGTTTAATGCGATTTTAGTCAATGAACTTGAAAAGCCAAATATCATCGCTGATATGCAAGCGAAGGTGGCCAATATTGTCGAACAGCGTTTAAACGAACTTACGCCTGAATTAGTTAAACAAATCATCCAAGATATGATTAAAACCCATTTAGGTTGGTTAGTTGTATGGGGTGGTGTGTTTGGCGGTGTTATTGGTGCCGTTGCGGCATTGGTGCAACAATAGGGCGACAGCTATAATCTAGCTATCGAATCAATCATCATATTAATGCCGTAAGCCATAGTATTGCGCTATCGTATGAGTACTGGATATGAGTGATAGTATTAATATGAGTACTGAGTGATTGTACCTAGTAATAGTTATTAGTCTTAGTTCTTAGCATTAGTTCTTAGTTTTAGCCCTGAGTAATAGAGGTGAGCATGAGTCAACATCATAGTATTAATTATTTAGAAATACCCGTGAAAGACATCATTGCAACCAAAGCCTTTTTTACTCAGGTTTTTGGTTGGCAGTTTCAAGACTATGGTCCTGAATACAGCTGCTTTTTGAAGGTCGGAATTGATGGTGGTTTTTATCGAGCTGAGTGTCAATTTACCTTAGCTAAAGGCAGCCCGTTAATTGTGCTCTATAGCCAAGATTTAGGCGCGACCGCAGCCAAAATTATTCAGGCTGGTGGACAGATAACCAAAGCCGTATTCAGTTTTCCTGGGGGTAGACGTTTTCATTTTTCTGACACCAATGGTAATGAATATGGCGTATGGTCAGAGTAACGTTAATCAAATTGCCTCACCTTGCGTGAGGCAATGTTGTTTAGATGCACAGGATGTCTGTTTAGGGTGTCATCGCTCGCTCGACGAAATTCTGGCTTGGCACTCAATGAACGAGCAACAAAAAAGCGCGTTACTTGAAATATTACAACAACGCAGTATCGCGTGTAAAAACCGTTAGTACGACAGTTATCCATGACCTTTTTTCGCTACGCAGAGTTTGGGTTCATTCTTGGTTCGGTATCAGTTCTAAATAAACTGAATCCGCGTGCTTGATAGTTTTGTAATGCGCTGGGGTGATCTAACGAGCAAGTATGTACCCAAACTCGGCGGGTGTTGGGTAACAACCAAGCTTGCTCAATGGCTTGGGTCAGTAAATAGCCGCCAAATCCTTTACCGATAAAGCGTTCGCCTAAGCCAAAATACATAATCTCTACAGTCGCTTCTTCTTGCTGCTGCAATTCAAAGTAGCCCGCTGGTGCGCCATCTTTATAGGCCACAAACAAATGTAAATTGTCCGCTTCGCTATATTCTTGCCACTGGCTATCGGTCAAGGTCAGTTTATCTGTCCATTGCCACCCTGCACCGACAAATTGATATAGAAACCGATTAAATTGATATTGTTTTATTTTTACCTCAACCACGGTTAATCCGTTGGGATCATTTTTAGGCTTTAATTGACTAGGGTCGGTCATTTCAAGATTGAAAATACTGATATCTGTCATGGGAAACCTTATTGTTGCTCAATTAATACGCTAAGCATTATGCCTCTGGACGCTGTTGTCATTATCTTACAAGATGGAGGCAAACAAAAACACCACCCAATAGGGTGGTGTTTAGCTATCGAGGAAAAATTAATATGCGCTAGCGTGAACGTTTTTAACTGCGCGGCCTGATGGGTCGTTAAGTCCTTGCAAACTTGCATCCCACAATAGTGCTTCAGGGGTTGAACAAGCCACTGTTTTTCCTCCGGGCACTGTTTCAGCTGCGCTGGCTAATGGGAAAAACTCTTCAAAGAAGCTGCGGTAAAAATAGGCTTCTTTTGACTCTGGCGTGTTGTATGGGAAACGGAACTTTGCGTTAGCATATTGCACGTCGCCGACGTTCTCTGCTGCGTGTGCTTTTAGACCATCAATCCAAGAGTAACCTACGCCATCACTGAACTGCTCTTTTTGACGCCATACTACTTCTTTTGGCAATTTATCCTCAAATGCCTGACGTAAAATATGCTTCTCGATGCGGCCATCTTTAGACATTTTGGCTTCTGGATTAATGCGCATTGCCACGTCGATAAATTCTTTATCTAAGAAAGGCACCCGAGCTTCAAGTCCCCATGCCGCCATGGATTTGTTGGCACGCAAGCAGTCAAATAAGTGCAGTTTATCTAGCTTACGAACTAACTCTTCATGAAATGCTTGCGCGTTAGGCGCTTTGTGGAAATACAGATAACCACCGAATAACTCGTCAGCACCTTCGCCAGACAGCACCATTTTAATGCCCATGGCTTTAATTTTACGCGCCATTAAATACATTGGCGTTGCTGCTCGAATAGTGGTGACATCGTAAGTTTCGAGATGATAAATCACTTCTTTAATCGCATCTAAGCCTTCTTGGAAGGTATAGACAATAGGATGATGAATGGTGCCAATGGCGTCAGCCACTTTTTGTGCGGCAACTAAGTCAGGAGATTCCGCTAACCCTACGGCAAATGAATGCAGCTGTGGCCACCATGCGCCAGTTTCGCCGTCGTTTTCAATACGATGTTTGGCGTAAGTTTGGGTAATGGCAGAGATCACGGATGAATCTAACCCACCAGACAATAATACCCCGTAAGGTACATCTGACATTAATTGGCGTTTTACTGCGGCTTCTAATGCTTCACGCAACTCTTCAATGCTTGCTGGGTTGTCTTTAACCGCATCAAAATCGCGCCAATCACGTTGATAATACTGGGTTGGTTTACCGTCGGCAGAATATAAATACTGTCCAGGGTAAAACTCAGCAACGGTTTTACATACCGGCATTAATGCTTTCATTTCAGAGGCAACATAGAAGTTACCAGATGCATCGAAGCCAGTGTAAAGTGGGATTATACCCATATGATCGCGGCCGATTAAGTAAGTGCCTTTGGCTTTGTCGTACAGTACAAATGCAAAGATGCCGTTCAGTTTGTCTAAAAAGTCACAACCGTATTCTTGGTAAAGTGACAAAATCACTTCACAATCTGAGTTAGTTTTATATTGGTATTTGTCACCAAGCTGAGCTTTTAATTGCTTGTGGTTATAAATTTCACCGTTTACGGCTAAGACTAAGTTGCCATCAGTGCTGATAAGCGGTTGCGCTCCGTGGTCAACGTCAACAATGGATAAACGTTCATGAGCTAAAATGGCATGTTCATCAGCATAAATACCAGACCAATCTGGACCGCGGTGACGCAGTAATTTTGACATTTCTAAGGCCACATGACGAAGTTGGCTTGCATCAGTTTTGATATCTAAAATCGAAAATATTGAACACATAGTACGGCTCCAGCAGCGTTGGCTAATCTTTTTCTGCCACTACTTTGCCAGCATTTTGGTTAACTGCCAAGTTTGTTTTTTAAGATAACATCATAAAATTGGTTGTTTTAATGATTTTATCTCTTCGAAATATCTTTTTATTTAAATATTATCAATAATAACCTCTATTTTTATGAGATATCTTTATTTTTACTGCGATTATGATGATTTATTTTGATATTTCATAATCAAATACAACTAAAACGATAATTGCACTAAGGCAGTGCGTCTGATCGTTATTTGAGCAAAAAGAAGGTTGAATAGTCGTTTTGTGCTGTTGGTTAGCCATATCCAAGCTTAATAGGATTATTTATGCGCGATATTGGGGCTCCAGTTCACTCGGTGATAGCCAACCAAGCAAGGCTTAACTTGTTAAGTATATTAAGACTGGATAGGGTTACCTTGGTCACTTATGTTGTAGCTGGGTGGCATAAGCTGCATTTAAGTTAGGCGACATTTTAGTCAGGCAGCCCCTTTTTATTTGCAAAAGAATACCTTGATTCATAAAATCGCTTTATAACGGAAAAATATTTAAGGAAAAAAGAATGGTAGGTGAAACAAATTTAACGGCACTACTCGCATCGATGTCACCGGTATTATTAGATGACGAATATGTTTTTTGCTCAGTGCAGGGGCAATATGGTGATTACCAAACTTTATCGCCACTGGCGACGTTTCGCGAATCTGAAGGGCTGACATTAGTATTAACAAAAGCGGCTGCTATTGAGGGCGGTTTGTCATTTGAATCAGTATTTAAAGGCATTACCTTAACGGTACACTCTAGCCTTGATGCCGTCGGTTTAACGGCTGCAGTGGCCAATAAACTCACCGAAAAAGGCATTAGCGCTAATGTTATTGCCGCGTATTATCATGACCATATTTTTGTGCAAACAGAAAAGGCGGCTTTAGCCATCGAAGCGCTAAATGAATTGAGTAAAGTGTGAGTACCGTTTATCCAGAGGATTAACTCAAAGACTAATGACATAAATGCTAATAGCACCAAATACCAATAAAAAAAGCCCATCAAATACATGATGGGCCAATCCTTGTTTTGGGGGACGGAATAGGGTGGTGTTGTATTAATCTGCAGGACGTAATTGATTAAATTCAGAACCGGCAAAGTATCCTGGCCAATCTTGATTATTACCTAGCTCAGCTGCGGCTTGGTAATACACGCCTAAATCTTGTAATGATCCGGATAAGTCCCATTCAGGACGATAATCGTCGCAGACGTTATGATAGCAGCCTTTCATTTTCACCAGCATTGCAGTTTTGTATTGTGCTGTTGCTTCATCAAGCGGTTCGTTACCCCCACCGGCAAATACTGCCGGTACACCTAATTTGGCAAAACTGAAGTGGTCTGAACGGAAAAATCCGCCTGATGCTGGGTTAAGTTCGCCCTTGCTAATCCGATCCTGTTTAGCTGCAGCGCGGTCTAAATAGTTTTCTAACTCAGACTGACCTTTGCCAACTATGGTGTAGTCTTTGGTTTTGCCATACACATTGGTGCTGTCTAGGTTAAAAACAGCGACCGTTTTATCAATGGGATAAATAGGATTAGCAGCATAGTAACGTGAGCCTAATAAGCCTTGTTCTTCACCCGTAGTGGCAATAAAGGTTAATGAGCGGGCTAAGCCATGACCTTGTTCGGCTTGCTGCGCAAACTGGCGGGCAATTTCTAAAATACCCGCAGTGCCAGAGGAATTATCTAATGCGCCATTATAAATTTGGTCACCGTCTTTGGTGTCATCTTTACCGAGATGATCCCAGTGGGCCGTGAATAGAATATGCTGATTGGCCTGAGTGCTGCCGGCTAACGTCGCAACCACATTATAACTGTCGGCATACTCTGTTTTGTTAGCAAATTCAATGCTGGCAGTTTGGGCTAAATTGACATTGAGTGAACTGTTGGCCGCGCGATCCATTAACGATGTTAATGATAGACCGGCTTTGTCAAACAAGGCAGTTGCACTGTCTAGGGTTAACCATCCTTCAACTTGAACCCGTTGATCTTGTTCTGCTTGGCTAAGGACTAAGTCTTGTTGAGCTCCAATCCAGCTATTTTCGACTACCGACCAGGGATAGGAAGCGGGTTCAGTCTCATGGATAATGATAGCGCCCAATGCTCCTTGGCGACTGGCTTCTTCAAACTTATAAGTCCAACGGCCATAGTAAGTCATCGCCTTACCATTAAACTTCGCCCCTTGAGGATGAGCAAAGCCTGGATCATTAACTAAAATGATGGCAATTTTGCCTTTCATGTCGAGGTCTTGGTAATCATTCCAGCCGTATTCTGGTGCATTAATACCGTAACCGACGAACACTAATGGCGCATCTTTAATACTGACTTGGTGGTTATCATGACGACTGCCTAGCACAATATCTTGGCGATACTGCATGTCCATGCCAGCTAAATTAATTCGTTGTTGCTCGCTGGCGGTGTAGCTTACCATTGGAACTGGTTGCAGAAAACTGCCGTTATAGGCGCCTTTAAGCCCCATTTGAGTGAAGGCAGCGGATAAATATTCTAGGGTAAGTTTTTCACCTTGGGTGGTGGGCGCCCGACCTTCAAACTTATCAGACGATAATGTTTCGATGTCGGTTCTAAAGCGTTGTTCATTAAACGTCACAGCAGTGACTTTAGCTGGGGCAATTTGTTCGGTCGAAGCGTGTTTAGCATCGTCACTATTGCATGCTGTCAGCAAGGCAATGGCGCAAAAAGGCAACAATCGTTTCATGCTATGTCCTGTTATTATTATTTATTGTTATTTCAGACAAGCATAATGGGGCAAGCCAGTGCCTGAAAACAAGGTCGCTGGCTTGGAATTGTGTTACCTAATGTAAATTGTGTCGTTGACACTTATCTTATTAACTATTTGATCTTGTTGACGTGAATCAATAGTGCTTAAGCGATATTGGACGTTTTACTCCCGCAATCATATGAGTACTATTCTATATTAAAGGGTTTACCTTGCGATAAAATAGTGTATCGCGTATCAGTATCGAGCATTAATTTAATGGCGAGACAATCAAACTGTCACTCAGTAAAGATATCGATTAAACGACATCAATATCGGCCGCGCATGCAAACACGTGATTAGGTCTAAAAGGTTCTTTGTCAATATCAATCATTTGGCTCACGCCACTGGTGACCAAAATGGTTTCAAGTCCTGCTTGAAAGCCTGCGAGAATATCGGTTTGCATGTTGTCGCCAATAATTACGGTGTTTTCAGAGTGCCCCTGAATATGATTCAAGGCTGAGCGAATAATCCACGAGCTTGGTTTACCCACATAAAATGGCATTTTACCTGTGATACGTTCAATCGCTGCGCATAACGCGCCACATGCAGGGCTAAAGTCTGCGCCATGAGTATCTGGATTGGTGGCAATAAAGCGTGCGCCGCCAGCAACAAAGCGAGATGCTTTATGGATCATGTCCCAGTTGTAAGCGCGGGTTTCACCGACAATAACAAAATCTGGGTTAATATCGGTTATGGTGAAACCTGCGTTGTACAACTCATGGGTAAGTGCACCTTCGCCAATCACAAAGGCTTTATTGCCGGTTTGGTGTTTAAGAAAGTCGGCAGTGGCCATAGCTGAAGTGTAAAAGCAACTTTCTGGCACATTAATGCCTGCCGCGCCGAGACGGTTTTGTAAGTCTTTACCGGTTTGGACCGGATAATTGGTGAGGATGACCAGCGGGTTGCCTTGTTCAAGCACACGGTGAATAAACTTGTCACTTCCGGGAATGAGCTTGTTGTCGTGCAGTAATACACCATCAATGTCGCAAATAATATTTTTCATTCAATGATTTCTTCCTTCAAATACAACCTCTGTATATCTAATGCTCATTCAGGTGAGAAAACAATGATTAAATCCAAAAAAGGGCTGTTTAGAGTTTGATTTAACACCTTGTGAGCTTTTTGTTGCCGATAGATTGCCGCTTAGCGTTTATTCGGTCATCGTGTTAACCGAGTCCACGGGTTGTTTAACGCTATGGCCTACGGCCACTAACGTTGTGGCGGCATGGTCAACGCTGTTCCTTACATCATAATGATATTTCCCATATCCATATGGGTCAGATGCTAATGAACAATCTGTACCGCGGAAGCTAGCCTGACTCTGATAGGTAGGATGCCTTGAAGCACATGGTCAATGATTTTCCCGACATCATAATGACATTACCAATATCCATATAGGTCGGGCGGCAGTGGTGCCAACCGAACGGTGAATGTGATACCCGCGGCGAACCAATCCGGTAGCGCAACGATCACTATTACCGTATCCGATGGCAGTTTAAGTTATACCCGTACATTTGTTGTGACAGTCAATGCGGTGAATGACACCCCCACCATTAGCAATATCAGCAACCGCAGCATCAATGAAGACAGCAATACGGGCATTATTGCCTTTACCATAGGTGATCACGAAACGGCCGCAGGTTCGTTGTCAGTGAGTCGCAGTTCAAGCAATACGGCACTCGTTCCGACCGCCAATGTGATATTGGGCGGCAGTGGTGCCAACCGTACGGTGAGTGTGACACCCGTGGCGAACCAAGCTGGAAAATCGACTATTAGTATTACCGTATCCGATGGCAGTTTAAGCAGTACTGTTGCATTCGTTGTGACAGTCAATGCCGTCGATGATCTTCCTATTGTCAGCTTAACGCCAATTCCTGACTTATATGAATCACAATCTTTATTTGTAACGGCAAGTGCATCTGATAATGATAGCGATATTAGTGCAGTAGAGTTTTCAATAGATAACTCCGCTTGGTATCCCGACACAAGCTCACCCTACAACTATGATTTTGGAATGCAGGCAATTGGAATACATCAGGTCAACGTTAGAGCTAAGAGTTCAACCAATCAATATTCATCGATAAGCACAGCGTCATTCAATGTCCTTTCTGTAGCGTTAGTTGATATTAATGAGATATCTGATGCAGCGAACAGTCCCGTATCACCAGAGCAAAGCGACTTAGTGGGTGAAATAAAAGGTAATGCCGGCGTTGATGGCGGTGCATTTTCTTATTCAGTGCCTTTGACTATTGCTCCAGGTCGTAAGGGCGTTCAACCTAGCTTATCGCTAAACTACAACAGTCAATCTGGTGAAGGAATTGCCGGCATGGGCTGGAGTTTATCAGCCAATTCTAGCATTTCCCGCTGTTCTAATATTTATGATCTAGATGACTCAACGATTAATAGCACTTTTAGTGTAGACGATAAAATTTGTTACAACGGTAGTCGCTTAGTGGCAGTATCTCCGACTAATGGCGGTTCTGTTGGGCAATACGGCACCTCTGGCACCTATTATCAAACCGAGCGCGATGGTTCTGTTATTGTGCAACAATTAGGTGGCGGACTAAATAGCAGCAGTGTTTACTTTGTTGCTTCTGAAGTAAATGGTACTCAACATTTATTGGGTCAATCAAGTAACAGTCGTATTGTCCCCGTAGGATTAAACCTTGCTTCTACTTGGCTGCAAGATACCACCCGCGATACTCACAGCAATGAAATTAGTTATCAATACGATGAAGCCTCTGCAGGTAATCGCTATCTTCTTGATATTTTCTACACTGGTTATGAAGGTGTTTTAGGGACTCGAAATATTCACTTTGATTACAAAAAAATACCTAGCTCTAAAGGTTATCAATGGGGAGGTTATAGTGTTCATGACAGGCAGTTGATGAGTATTTCAATGAACATTGAAGGGCAAGAGAAAGCAACTTGGAGATTGAATTATCAAATCCCGACTACCTCTTTAAATGATGCTGCGATATTAGATCATTTACAGTATTGCGATACAGGTAATAACGATTGTTTAACAACCGAGTTTGGTTGGTTTTACCGTCAATATAAGCATAATTTACAAACTAATCATGCATTAGCCAATATTATAGATAATTATACAATCGGATTAAAAGTAAAGCAGGATGCTGACTATGATGGTGACGGCGTGACCGATTTATCGGTCCCATTAGACGGTATATATCTATCTCGCACAGGAAATAAGATTACTTATCAAGATTTGCCTGACATTAGCAGCCGCCAATGGGCAGGTGATTTGAATGGTGATGATTTACCTAGTTCAAATGAAGAAAGCATAAATGTCATAAGCGGCACTATCGATTATGATTTAGATGGTGCAGACGATTTTGTTTATACCAATAGTGCATCTAAGCTTGTTTTTAGCAGTTTTAATGCTAATGGCAGTATTAAAAGTACCTATACTTCTAATATTAGCGCGACTTGTTATGCCACGATTTATCGTGACATTGGGGATAAATATTGTACAAGCCATGCCGTCGACATTAATGGCGATGGGCGTAAAGATATTTTACTGGCGACCAACAAGCAAACTGGCTCAGGTAATAATATTATCACCTACAAAGCCTATTTACGCAGCGATTCAGGTTCAGATTTTGTCGAGAAAGGCACTTTCACTGCCGAGGCTAAAGAGCCGCTTATTCCGATGGATGTGGATGGCGATGGTGTTGTTGATTTGGCGCCAAGCCAATTTCACAAGTCATTAAAATGGTACAAGGTTGGGTTTAACCCAGACTCAAATACGGTCTCATTTATTGAGAAAAATATCACTTTTAACGTCAACGTTGATATCGTTCATCGCACAAGACCGAGTCGGTGGGTTGACTTAAACGGTGACGGACTCAGCGATATCTTGACGTTGCATAAGGTGAACAGCACCGACAGCTTTTACACCCGCTATATCATTTTCAATAAAGGCAATGGTTTATTTGAAGTACCTCTAAATACAGGTATAAAAGAGCTTGCATTTAGTGGCGGCAACGGCAGTTTTGCTAAGGACCCAACTTATGGTGGTTCTGCTGGTTATGTACACGAAAATTTCATTCAATTTATTGATTATAATGGCGATGGTCGCCAAGATATTTTATACCCTGATTACTCTCGCAAACAATACCTGTATGAATGTTGGAATTGGACTTCTAATGAATCATGCCGCGCCGTTGATGGGGGAAATGCACCTAAATTCTATGACCATGATGTCTGGTATTGGAATGTGTTGCTCACCAATCCTGATGGCAAATCTTTTACTGATGTCCAACTACCCGTTTATGGTGCGTTAGCTACGCTGTCCCCTATCGATTTAACGGGTGATGGCAGAGTTGATTTCATCTCAGGAATAGGGTTTGAGTCAGACGCCACAAAACGCACCTGGTTTTACGGCTCTAAACAAGGCGGTAAACCTCCTTCTTATCCTGTTGGGTTCACTTTGTTTGCGCATGTGGATACTCAAGATACTGTAATTAAGAGTATCAAAACGGGGATGGGTGAAAAGTTACAGCTTGATTATACGCAACTTAAAAATCGTTACCCTCAGCCTGAAACTACCGAATATCCTTACGTAAATTTTACTAACACCATGCGAGTTGTTGCTACATTAAAAGAAGATAATGGTTTAAATGGGGTTAATAAAACGGAATACAGTTATAAAAATGCTCGATTCCATGTCTCGGGCCGAGGCTTTCAAGGTTTTAGTGACATTATTGAAACCAATACTGATGCTCAAAATCTGCATACATTAACGACTGAAACCATGTTCTCACAAACCTTCCCTTGGTCAGGGACTGTGTTGAAAAAAACCGTTAAGGACGGTCAACAAAATATAATAAGTGAATATCAAGTTGACAAACTTGATGACAAATTTGAACTTGTCCCTGGTGAATTGGAATATCTCAATGGAATTGTTAATAAAAATGGTGGCAAAAGTTGGTGTTTCTATCCTAAAAAGACAACGAGCGTAACGAAATCTATTGACCCAAACACCATTGTGACGACGGTGAAAAACTCGCAAGAAAAAAACCGTTTTTGTCAAACGACGTTATCGTCAACTTCAACGATTGATAACACCATAGAACATAACAAAAGCAGTACACAGGATTATACCGATATAGCGGGTTGGTCTATGCCTACAGCCTCAGAAACCAACCAGTCGGTTGCCTATACAGTAGCTCATGAAGGTGTAATTTTAAACCCTGCTAATACAGCGACAAGCCAAAAAACGACGCACATTTATAACGATAATACACAAGAGTTGATCAGCAGTATAACTGAAGGCACCGGTACGTTAAAAGGAGTTGCCACCACTACGACTTATAGCGACTATGACCAGTACGGTAATGCAAGCAAAGTGAGTGTGGGAGATAGATACA
This sequence comes from Shewanella sp. T24-MNA-CIBAN-0130, assembly GCF_040310185.1. Lineage (NCBI taxonomy): Bacteria > Pseudomonadati > Pseudomonadota > Gammaproteobacteria > Alteromonadales > Shewanellaceae > Shewanella > Shewanella sp. T24-MNA-CIBAN-0130. Next base: position 72,956 of record NZ_JBEOPP010000017.1, read on the forward strand.
ATCAAGTCGCCATGACTAATGATGGTTATTTTGTCTATAAAACCTTTAATGCCCAATGGTCGGGCGTTGCAGTGACAACCAATACCTATGACCCACTAACCGGTCAGGTTCTGACATCTGTTGATATGGATGGAGTGACGACAACCAATCAGGTTAACTTTATTGGTATGGTACAAAGCTCATCAGTCACTAAAGGCGCCTTAGTTATCCAGCCTACCAACTATGTGTCATTACAATGGGAGACCGGAGATTATGCCTACAAGCAAATTGTACAAGCAGATGGCCAACCACAAGCCGTTACCTATTTCGACAGCCTTGGTCGTCCTGTAAAGCAGGTAACCGATGGTTTTGAAGGCGAAATCATTAGCGAAACCGCGTATGACGCAAGAGGCAATATTGTTAGTGAAACCAAGCCAACAGAGGATTACGGCACCCAAAATACGACACAATTCCAAGGTTATGATGCGTTAGGGCGGCCCGCACGTAAGATTTACAATGACGGCATGGTTAGCTACCAGTCAGAATATGACTATGGCGATGGCATTACGACGAATATTAGCGTTTCTGGCGGGTTAAATGCGTCGATGAGTCGCAGTTATAACAGCCTTGGTCAGCTATTAAGCACTACAGATGCAAAAGGTAATAAAAGTTACTTTGCCTATAATGCCGCAGGCTTACCTGTGTTAATCCAAGATGTGCTGGGCAGCCAAATCACCGCCCGTTATGATGATTTAGGCCGCAAGGCATGGTTTAACGACCCGAACATGGGGGTCTGGAACTTTACTTATAATCAATATGGCGAGCTTGTAACCCAAAAAGATGCGCGCAATATTACAACCACATTTAACTATGACAAAGCCGGTCGTCAAACGAGTCAAACAGGTCAGCAAACGCGAACCTGGGTATATGATGCCAATGTGGGTTACGGTAAGTTATACCAGGCTAAAGTAGATGGGCATATTCAAACTCATAGCTATGATACCGCTGGGCGCATTAAGCAAACACTTACGGCTATTGGTAGCTTAAGCTTCACTGAAAAATATGCCTATGACTCGCAATTTGGCCGTATCAAAGCCATGCAGTATCCTAGCGGCGAGCATGTAGCTTATCGTTTTGACGACAAGGGTTATTTAATCGAAGACTACCAACGTTTTACTGATGGTTCCGAGCAATCACTGCGCATAATCGATGAGTACAGCGCCTTTGGCAGTATTAATCAACAAACGTTCAGTAACCATTATGTTCAACAGTTTAGCCGTAATTTAGCCGGTTCACCGACGAGTATCTGTACCAGTTCTTCTGGAGGGTGCAGCACTATCGGGGTGCAATACTTAAATTATGATTATGATGGAATGGGTAACTTAGCCTTTCAACACAATGTGATTACCCAGTTCAAAGAAAGCTACAACTATGACGAGCTCATGCGGGTTGATGACTCAACTAAAACGTACAAAGGTATCACCTATGCTGCGGTTAATTACGACTATGATGCCGCAGGTAATATCCTTGTTAAAGGCGATTACGGCAGTCAGTATCTCTACGGTAGTGTAGGCAAAGGTGCTGGCGGTAATGCAGGCCCTAACGCCATTAGGCAGTTTATCCGTGGTGGTACAAAAACCTTCACCTATGACAATAACGGTAACCGGCTCACCGGTGATGGCGTAACGTTAACCTATAACGACCAAAACAAGCCGTTAACGGTTGACCGCAATAATGTAAAAAGTACATTCAGCTACGATGCGAATGGTAACCGCTATAAACAGGTTAAACAGCAAAGCGGTAGTGTGGTATCGACCACGTATTATGTGGGCAGTTTTGAGCGTGAAGTGACCCTAAGCGGTACGGTAGATAAAACCTACATTGGTGACCACACCATTAAGATGAAAGCCCATGTGGGCAGCTTAGGTAATCAATCACCGTTCCAGCATGTTCTGCGCGACCACTTAGGCAGTGTTGATACCTTGATGGATGCCAAAACCGGTGCCGTATTACAACACCGTGGTTATGATGTATTTGGTCGCCCAAGAGACATTGCATCAGGCAATTCGTTATTATCTGGTACTAGCTGGCAAGGTGTCACTAAGGGCTACACAGACCATGAGCATTTGATTGATCAAGAGCTTATTCATATGAACGGGCGGATATACGATTTTAACGTCGGCCGTTTTTTAAGTGTTGACCCGTTTTTGCAGTTCCCAGAGAATAGCCAGAGCGCTAACCCGTATTCGTATATTTTGAATAACCCGATGAGTGGGGTTGACCCAACAGGGTATAGATCTGAAGAATTAGACGAGGTTATATCAGGTAAGGCGTTTGAGAAGCTTGAGAAAGATGAAAGTGGGAATCTCTATGTGACAGCTGATGGGGAAACTTATAAATTAACTTCAGTTTCAAATGGCGAGAAGAACTTTTCTATATCATTTGACGGTAATGGTGGCGGTACCGCGCAAGTTGGTAAGGTGTCTGGGGCAGTTAACCTGCATAAAGGAGATAGTGGTACTAATGTAGATAGTTCAGGGTTAAATGGTACTGAAACAGCCTGCTTCGGTAGTGCTTGCTCTCCTTCTGATTTAGGATTACAAGAGCAAGATTACGACCCATCTATTTGTGATAATGGTAACTATTGCAAAATCGAAAGCGGAAAAACAGAAATTAGATCTCATACACACGAAAGCGAAGAATATGCATATGTTGGTATTCTGACCGATACGAGTTCCGACTCCCCACCAGGATTGCCATGGAACAGCAAAAAACCATGGAGGGACGGGCCTCACGATATGTCTGCTAAGTTTTTGAACAGTAAAATGTTTAATGAATATATAAGAGATAAAATTGTTTCTCAAAAATTTCAGGTTACTGAAAGAGTCTTGATTTTTGCGGATGCAAATGGAAGTGCTGGTCAGCGCATCTTAACTCCGAGGGTTGTGCCGATAGGTAACCGACAAACTCGCTATTCAAATCCAAGACGCACTGGGAAGTTCAAACTGGACAATCAACTCCATAAGGGCGCTGTAGTATGCGCTCATACGATTACAACGTGTTGAGGTTTATATGAAATTTATAGCTATTCTAATTACAATTATGTCTGTTTTTGGGTGTCGCGAGGCTCAGTCCGAGACGATAAAGTCAGCAGCGCTTATGACATTGAATTGTAAAGTTGATTTAGAACGTTTTGCGGCAAAATCTTCTGAGGCAACAACTCTGCCTTTAGCTGTTGACCTTCAGCACTCACCAGAAATAGAAGGTGTCATCATTCTTGAAGGGGAGCCTAAAGCCTACGTAAAGGCACTAAACAAGTTAAATGACGTACTCAATAAATGCGAAGCCAACTCATTCACAAGATTCAAACTTTCAGGGAATGTTAGTCAAGACCTCAGTAGCGAGTTGAGTAAATCCGACGCATTTATCAGAGTTGAGAATGGCTACCTATATCTTTATAGAGTTTTGTGATGAATAAGAAGAATAACATGGCCATATATGGACGCTCCCGGTGTGTCAAGATAATACTCTGCTCACCGAAGGCTTTTGGGCCTTAGTTTTCTGTACAACATTCTCACTCTTATCGTTGCTTTTGATGCGCTAATTTACCGCTAGAAGTGGTTTTACTACCCTGATATTTATAAAGTCGCGGGCTTAACAGTGAAATCTGAACCTAATGAAATCAGTTCATAATTATTGACTTTTTTCAACTTCAGGAATAAAGTCAATCTTAGTTAGCAATTGCAGGGTTTGAAGATATAAGCTAATAATCAAGACACCCAGCTAATAATCAAGACACCCAAGATTATTGGCTAAATATTGAGCGCTCAACTACGCTTTATTAGCTAATAATCAAGACACCCAAGATTATTGGCCGAAGCTAATAATCAAGACACCCAAGATTATTGGCCGAAGCTAATAATCAAGACACCCAGCTAATAATCAAGACACCCAAGATTATTGGCTAAATATTGAGCGCTCAACTACGC